>NZ_JBNNOB010000002.1:0-83053 GCF_050274375.1 Sphingomonas sp. NPDC019816 | reverse complement strand
ACCCGGAGACGACGACGGGCGGCAATGCGCTGAAATTCTATGCCTCGGTCCGGCTCGACATTCGCCGTACCGGCCAGATCAAGGATCGCGAGGACATCACCGGCAACACGACGCGGGTGAAGGTGGTGAAGAACAAGGTCGCCCCGCCGTTCAAGCAGGTCGAGTTCGACATCATGTATGGCGAAGGCATCTCGAAGATCGGCGAGATCCTCGACCTCGGCGTCAAGGCCGGCCTGGTCGAGAAGTCGGGCAGCTGGTTCTCCTACGACTCGGTGCGGATCGGGCAGGGGCGTGAGAACGCCAAGAACTATCTGCGCGAGAACCCCGACATGGCCGATCGCCTGGAACGGGCGATCCGCCAGCGGACCGAGCAGGTGGCTGAGGAGATGATGACCGGCCCCGATGCCGAGGACGATGCCTGACGATAAAAGGGGCTCGCCGGTGACGGCGGGCCCTTTGCTTTGGGCGGCGGGCGTTCGGGGGAGGGCGTAATGACGAGCGGACAGGATTGGCAGGGCCGGGTCGGCGATGTCTGGGCCGCCGAGTGGCAGCGGACGGAGCGGAGCTTTGCCGATCTCGCCCGCTCGCTCGACGCGGCCATCGCCAGCGTCGCGCCCGACCGGGGCCAGGCGCTGGACATCGGCAGCGGCGCGGGATCGACCAGCCTGGCATTGCAGGCTGTCCGGCCCGGCCTGCGGATCACCGGTGTCGACCTGTCGCCCGAATTGGTGGCGCTCGCCGGGAACCGGGCGGGGGATGTCACGGGCGCCAGGCCCCGCTTCCTGTGCGGCGATGCGATCGCCGTGGCGGATGGGGAAGGGCCGTTCGACCTGTTCGTCTCGCGCCACGGCGTCATGTTCTTCGACGATCCGGTGGTGGCTTTCCGCGCGTTACGCCTTGCGGCCAGCGACGCCGCCGCGATGGTCTTTTCCTGTTTTGACGCCCGCGAACGCAACGCCTTTGCGACCGTTGCGGACACCGCCGTCGGTGCCTCACCCGGACCAGAGACGGGCTATACACCAGGCCCCTTCGCGTTCGCCGACCAGTATCGCGTCGCGGACTGGCTCGAACAAGCGGGATGGCAACCCGACAGCGCGGCGCAGATCGCCTTCGACTATGTCGCGGGGCAGGGCGACGATCCGATCGAGGATGCCCTGTCCTTCCTGTCGCGTATCGGACCGGCCGCGCGCGCCATGGCCGCTTCGCCGGCGGATCGGATGCGGATCGGCGATGCCTTGCGGATCGCTTTGGCGCCCTATCAAATCGGGGACCGCATCGTCCTGCCCGCCTCCGCCTGGATTTGGCGGGCGTCGGCGAACCGCTCGGCCTGAAAAACGGGCTTGCCCCATGATCGGGGCGGGGGACTCCTGTCATCGCCTATCGGCAGGGGTGGCGGAGTAACCCGCCGGGGGCCGCAGCCCTAGCGACTGCCCGAACTTCGCCGCGAGGCGTGACGGGCCCGTAGCGGCCCGTGGTGCGTTATCGCCGCCGCTAATGGGGAACAGACATGACGCTCATCGTCCACCACCTGGAAAACAGCCGCTCCCAGCGCATCCTCTGGATGCTGGAGGAGCTTGGCCTGCCCTATGACATTCGCCACTACAAGCGCGATCCCAAGACGATGCTCGCGCCGCGCGAATTGCGCGCCGTCCACCCCCTCGGCAAATCGCCGGTCATCGAGGATGACGGGCTGGTGGTCGCGGAGACCGGCGCGATCATCGAATATCTGGTCGGCAAGGGCGACGGTCGCCTCGGCCCGCCGGCGCACCGCGAAGCGATGCAGCGCTGGCGCTTCTGGCTGCACTATGCGGAAGGGTCGCTGATGCCGCCGCTGTTCGTGTTGCTGGTGCTCAGTCGGATTCCGATGATGGGCAAGGCTGCGATGAAGCGGTTCCAGCCGATGGTCGACCGGCATCTCGACTATGTCGAAAGCGAACTGGCCAAGTCGCCCTGGTTCGCGGGCGACCAGATGACCGCAGCCGACATCATCATGAGCTTCCCGTTGGAGGCCGCCCGCGCGCGCGCCGGGTTGGATGAACGGCGGCCGGCCACCATCGCCTGGCTGGAGCGTATCCATGCCCGCCCCGCTTATCAGGCCGCGCTCGCGAAAGGCGGTCCCTATGCCTATGCGTGAGGCTTAGGGACCGGCGATCAATGCCCCCCGATCTGGCGGAAGCTGTCGGGGGCGGGTTCGGCCGGCGTGCCCGACGGGGCCTTGAGCGAGGCGACGTCGACCGGCTCGGGCGGATCGAGCGGCCCTTCCCATTTGGCGATCACCGCGCTCGCCACCGCATTGCCGATGACGTTGGTCGCCGAGCGGCCCATGTCGAGGAAATGATCGACCGCCAGGATCAGGAGCAAGCCGGCCTCGGGAATGTTGAACATCGGCATGGTCGCCGCGATCACCACCAGCGAGGCGCGCGGCACGCCCGCAATCCCCTTCGACGTGACCATCAGGACCAGCAGCATCGTGATCTGCTGCCCGATCGACAGGTCGATGCCATAGGCCTGCGCGATGAACAGCGCCGCGAACGTCATGTACATCATCGAGCCGTCGAGGTTGAACGAATAGCCCAGCGGCAGCACGAAACTGGCGATGCGCGGCGGCACGCCGAACCGGTCCAGCCCCTCAAGGATGCGGGGGTAAGCGGCCTCCGACGAGGCGGTCGAGAAGGCCAGGATCAGCGGCGCGCGGATATGCGCGAGCAGTTCGCGGATCTTGCCGCCGATGAACAGCGTCGCGACACCGATCAGGACCAGCCACAATAGGAACAGCCCCAGATAGAAGCTGCCCATGAAATAGGCGAGCTTGCCGATGACGCTGGGGCCGCGCTCGGCCAGCGTGCCGGCGACCGCGGCGAACACCGCGACGGGGGCGACGCGCATCACATAGTCGGTGACCTGCAACATCACCGCCACCAGCGCGTCGACCGCACGGACCAAAGGCGCGGCACGCTCGCCCACCGCCGTGATCGCGACGCCCAAGAACAGCGATCCGATGACGATCTGGAGCACCTCGTTGGTCGCCATCGCCTCGATCAGCGAGGCGGGGACGAGGTGGGTGACGAACTTCTGCAGGTCGAACCCGGCCTTCACCACGCCGCTATCGGCGGTGACGGCGGGCAGCGGCAGGTTGATGCCGACGCCCGGCTGGAGCAGGTTGACCAGGATCATGCCCAGGCTGAGCGAGACGAGGCTGGCCGACAGGAACCAGGCGAGCGAGCGGATGCCGATCCGCCCCAGCGCCTTGGTATCGCCCATCTGCGCGATGCCCGAGACCAGGGTCGCGAAGACCAGCGGCGCGATGATCATCTTGATCAGCCGCAGGAACAGCCCGGTGACGATCGCGAAATAGCCCGCGATCGTCTTCAACTGCTCGGTCGCGGCGGCGCTGCCGTCGTCGATCGACAGGTTGAGCGCCAAGCCGACGATCAGGCCGAGCACCAGCCCGATGAAGATGTACAAGGTCAGCCGCTTGGCCATGCATACCCCAATTTAGATTACGCGCGCGAGCCAAGGGCATTGCGGCGCTCAGGTCAAGAATTCTATCGTACCCGTCATGCAGACCCTGTTGTCCCGCCGCGCGCTGATCGCGGCCGCCGCCCTGCCGCTTCTCGTCCGGCCGGGCCTGTTGCGCGCCGCCGAACCCGATCTGTCGGCCTTGCGCGACATCACCACCGGCGCGGTCCCGATCGACGCGGCCGAACGCGCGCGGCGGCTGTCGCGCGCACAAGGCCTGATGAAGGCGAACGGCATCGGCGCGGTGCTGATCGAGCCGGGATCGAGCATGGTCTATTTCACCGGCGTGCGCTGGGGGCGGAGCGAAAGGCTGACCGCCGCGATCCTGCCGCTTGAGGGCGAGCCGTGCATCGTCACGCCCTTTTTCGAGGAACCCTCGGTTCGCGAGACACTCTCAGTCCCGGCCGAGGTGCGGGTGTGGCAAGAGGATCAGAACCCGCTGGCGGTCGTGGCGGGCTTCCTGCGTGATCGCAAGCTGGCCAGCCGGCCGGTCGGGATCGAGGAAACGGCCCGCTTCTTCGCCTTTGACGGTTTGCGAAAGGCGTTGCCTGACGCGCGCCTCGTGTCCGCCAATCCGGTGGTGCGCGGATGCCGGATGATCAAGACGCCCGGCGAGATCGCGCTGATGCAGGTGGCGACCGATGTGACGATGGCGGCCTATCGCTGGCTCCATCCGCGTGTCGAGGCGGGGATGACGGGCGCGGAGATCGGCGCGCTGATGAGTGCCGCGACCCGCAAGCTGGGCGGCGCGCCCGAATTCAGCATGGCGCTGATCGGCGAAGCCTCGGCCTATCCGCATGGCAGCAAGCAGGTCCACCGGGTGGCCGACGGGCAGGTCGTGCTGATGGACTGCGGCTGCACCGTGCAGGGCTATCAGTCCGACGTATCGCGCAGCTGGGTTCATGGCACCGCGACGGCCGAGCAGCGCAAGGTCTGGGATATGGTCGCGAAGGGCCAGCAAGTGGCGCGTGGGGCGGCGCGGATCGGCGCGCCGGCGGGCAGCATCGACGATGCGGTGCGGCGTTTCTACACCGCGCAAGGCTATGGCCCCGATTATCGCCTGCCGGGCCTGTCGCATCGCACCGGCCATGGCATCGGCATGGACGGGCACGAGCCGGTCAATCTGGTGCGTGGCGAGGCGACGCCGCTCGCACCGGGCATGTGTTTCTCCAACGAGCCGGGGCTATATCTGCCGGGCAAGTTCGGCATCCGGTTGGAGGATTGTTTCCACATGACCGAGACGGGGCCGATATGGTTCTCGCAGCCGCCCCGCTCGATCGACGCGCCGATCGGATGATCGCCGAACTGGACGCGCGCGGCTACGCCCTCGCGCCGACGCGTCTCGACGATGCGGCACTGGCGGAGTTGTCTGCATTGTTTGCCGACTGGCCCAGCGGCTGTCCGGGGCAGCGGATCGATCCGGCGCGGATCAAGGGGCTCTCGTTTGTCAGGCATATGTGTGCCGCTCTGGGCGCGGACTTTCGTCCCGTCCGGGCCATCCTGTTCGACAAGCAGGACGGTGCGAACTGGGCATTGGCATGGCATCAGGATCGCACCATCGAGGTCGCGGAGCGTCGCGACACGGATGGCTTCGGGCCATGGACCGTCAAGCAGGGGCGGGTGCATGTTGCGCCGCCCGTATCGCTGCTGGAGCGGATGCGGACCGTGCGCTTTCACCTCGACCCGGTGGATGCCGACAAGGCGCCGTTGCTGGTCTCACCAGGCTCGCATCGGCTGGGCCTCATTCCCGAAGCGGCGATCGGTGACGTCGTTGCCCGCCTTGGTGAAGCCATGTGTCTTGCCGACGTCGGATCGGTCTGGTTCTATCATACGCTGATCCTCCACGCCTCGGCCCGGTCCCGGCCCGGGCGGCATCGACGGGTCTTGCAAATCGATCTGTCGGCGGACGCCTTGCCCGGTGGCTTGCGCTGGGGTGCTGATGGCGAGAGGAGGGCGTCATGAACCCAACATCCTTTCTTCCCCCTGCTATGCATATCGACGCGACGGAGCGAGCCGAACGCGCGGGCGCTTGAGCGCGCGCGAAACCTCGCCTAAGCCCTGCGGCCATGACCTCGACCAACGACATCCGCCGCGGCTTTCTCGACTATTTCGGAAGCGAAGGGCACCAGATCGTGCCCTCCGCGCCGCTCGTGCCGCAGAACGACCCGACGCTGATGTTCGTGAATGCGGGCATGGTGCCGTTCAAGAACGTGTTCACCGGCCTGGAGTCGCGCCCCTATACCACCGCGACCAGCTCGCAGAAGTGCGTCCGCGCCGGGGGCAAGCATAACGATCTCGACAATGTCGGCTATACCGCGCGGCACCATACCTTCTTTGAAATGCTGGGCAATTTCTCGTTCGGCGACTATTTCAAGGAACAGGCGATCACCCATGCCTGGACCCTGCTGACCAAGGTCTGGGGTATTCCCGCCGACAAGCTGACCGCCACCGTCTATCACACCGATGACGAGGCGTTCGACCTGTGGAAGAAGATCGCGGGACTCCCTGAGCACAAAATCATCCGTATCCCGACCAAGGATAATTTCTGGGCTATGGGCGAGAACGGACCGTGCGGTCCGTGCTCCGAAATCTTCTACGATCACGGCGACCATATCTATGGCGGCCCGCCCGGCAGCCCTGAGGAGGATGGCGATCGATTCGTCGAGATCTGGAACCTGGTCTTCATGCAGTTCGAGCAGGAAGCCAATGAGATTGTCGGCGAACTGCCCAAGAAGTCGATCGACACCGGCATGGGGCTGGAGCGGATCGCCGCCGTCCTGCAGGGCGTGCACGACAATTACGACACCGACACCTTTAAGGCGCTGATCGCCGCCTCGTGCGAGCTGACCCACACCAAGGCCGAGGATGGCCAGAAGGCGTCGCATCGCGTGATCGCCGACCATCTGCGCTCGGCCGGCTTCCTGGTGGCGGACGGCGTGCTGCCCGCCAATGAAGGGCGCGGCTATGTCCTGCGTCGCATCATGCGCCGGGCGATGCGTCACGCGCATCTGCTGGGCGCCAAGGAGCCGTTGATGCACCGCTTGGTGCCTGCGCTGGTCGCCGAGATGGGCGCGGCCTATCCCGAGCTGGTCCGCGCGCAGCCGCTGATCGAAGCGACGCTTCGCCAAGAGGAAACCCGCTTCCGCCAGACGCTCGACAAGGGATTGAAGCTGCTCGACGAAGCCACCGCGGGCATGGCCCCCGGCGCGACGCTGGCGGGTGAGACGGCGTTCAAGCTCTACGACACCTATGGCTTCCCCTATGACCTGACCGAAGACGCGCTGCGCGCGCAGAACCTGTCGGTCGACCGGGCGGGCTTCGACGCCGCCATGGCCGAACAGAAGCGCGCCGCGCGTGCCGCCTGGAAGGGCTCGGGCGCGAAGGCATCGGATGACGTTTGGTTCGACATCGCCGAGGAAACCGGCTCGACCGAGTTTCTCGGCTATGCGTCGGACACCGGCGAGGGCGAAGTGCTCGCGCTGGTCAAGGACGGCGCGCGGGTCGAGAGCGCGGCGGCGGGCGACACCGTGTCGATCATCGTCAACCAGACGCCTTTCTATGGCGAGAGCGGCGGCCAGGTCGGCGATAGCGGCGCCATTTCCAGCGACACCGGGTTGAAGGCGGTCGTCACCGACACGTCCAAGCAACTGGGCCGCGTCTTCGTCCACAATGCCGAAATCCAGGAAGGCGGCATCAAGGTCGGGGACAGCGTGAAGCTGGCGATCGATACGAACCGCCGCGCCGCGATCCGCGCCAACCACTCGGCGACGCATCTGTTGCACGAGGCGCTGCGCCAGCGGCTGGGCACCCATGTCGCGCAGAAGGGTTCGCTGGTCGCGCCCGAACGGCTGCGCTTCGACTTCTCGCAGCCTGTCGGCATGACGGCCGACGACATCGCCGAGGTCGAGACGAAGGTAAACGAGCAGGTGCGCGGCAACGGTCCCGTCGTCACCCGCCTGATGACGCCCGATGAGGCGATCGAAATGGGCGCGATGGCGCTGTTCGGTGAGAAATATGGCGACGAGGTTCGCGTCGTGTCGATGGGCGAGGATGCCGATGGCACCTATAGCCTCGAACTCTGCGGCGGCACCCATGTCAACGCGCTGGGCGAGATCGGCGTGTTCAAGATCGTGTCCGAAGGCGCGGTGTCGAGCGGCGTGCGGCGCGTCGAGGCGCTGACCGGCGAGGGCGCGCGCGCGTACCTGTCGCACCGTGACGAGATGCTGAAAGCGGCCGCCGCCACGCTGAAGACCACGCCCGACGAGGTGCCCGCGCGCATCGCCGCACTAGTCGAGGATCGCCGCCGTCTGGAGCGCGAATTGGCCGAGGCCAAGAAGGCGCTCGCGATGGGCGGCGGGGCGGGGGGCGCGGCGGCCGGGCCGGAGCAGATCGGCGACGTGGCCTTCATCGGCCAGGTGCTCGACGGCTTCGAGGCCAAGGGACTGCGCGGTGCTGTGGACGATGCCAAGCAGCGTCTCGGCGGCTCGGGCGTCGCGGTCATGGTCGCGGTCAATGACGGCCGCGCCTCGGTCGCGGTCGGCGTCACCGACGACCTGACGGCCAAGCACAATGCGGTCGACCTGCTGCGCAAGGCGGTGGCGGCGCTGGGCGGGCAGGGTGGCGGCGGCCGTCCCGACATGGCCCAGGGCGGCGGCCCCGACGGCAGCAAGGGCGCAGAGGCGCTCCAGGCGGTGCGGGACGCGCTGACGGGGTAATCACGACCACGATCACGGGAGAGCGGTGATGGACAAGCGAGTACGCATAGCCCTGTTATCCTGGGCCTTACTGCTGATGCCATCGTCCCTCCCGGCGCAAACGGCGGCGCAGGCGGAGCAGGCCGGCGGCGATCACGTGGTGGTGACAGCGCGTCCGACGCCGCAGCGGCGCGAAGTCCGCAAGCAGATCGACGCGGCGATCGGCCCTATCCGATCCGACATGCCGATGATGCGGTTTCGAGAACCGGTGTGTATCGGGACAGCCGGATTGCCAAGCGCGGCGGGCGAGGAAATTCTGCGCCGCATGATGGCTGTCGTCGATTGGCTTGGCGTGCCGATGGCGCCAGATGGCTGCCGGCCCAATATCCTGATCCTGTTTGCCGACGATCCCCAGGCGCAGTTGCTACGCCTGCGCAGCCAATCGCCCCAGATTTTCGGGGACCTGACCCGGGAAGCGATCGGCCGGATCGTCAAGTCGCCGGGGCCGGTCTATGCTTGGAACGCGGCGATCAGGGTGTCGCGTGACGGCGACCAGCCGTTTCAGACGGACAACTGGTCGGAATTGAAAGTGGGCGCCGCGTCCCGTCTGCTGACTCCCATTCGGCAGGATATCGCGGGGTCCGTCGTCGTAATCGAAAAGAAGGCGCTGTTGGGCAAGACGCTGAACCAGATCGCCGACTTCGCCATCATGCGCGGCATGGCGGCGACCCGACCGGTGGAGGGGGCGGTGATGCCGACCATCCTGACGCTGTTCAACAAGGATGCGTCGCCACCGTTGGAGCTGACGGAGTTCGACCGTGGCCTGTTAGAGGGGCTTTATCGATCGCAACCCCATGCCCTGGCCTCTCAACAACGCGGCAATATGGTCCGGGACATCGATCGGGCAAAAACGATCGAATGAATCGCCCGGACGGAATGTCTTTCGGGAGGACGGGCCTCGGAGGGCTGATCCCGTCTTCCTGTCCCAAGCCGCTCGCTTCGCCAGGAACCATCACGCGGATTGCTACGCACCGCTCGGCAATGCCCGTTTTCGACCTGATCGTGGTCACGGGACATCGCTTGCTTCCACAGCGGGGGACCTGGAGGTGTCACGCCGCAATCCTGGGACATTCGGCGGGGCACGAACCGCCATCCCACGTGACCGGGCCGCCGTGCATCGGGTCGGGCTGGCGGGCGGCCGGCTTGGCCGTGCCACTTGCCGAGCGCATCCCGGATCATGCCGAACGGCCGGGCAACCGGCTGGGCAGCGAGACGTGCTGCTCGAACGTCCTGATCGTGGAACACGGCGCGGAGCAGATCGCATGGCTGGAGGACCATCGACCCGGCATATTCCGCAATCTGCCCCATATGGATATTCCAGCGATGACGGTCGTTCACTCGTGCCGGATCGACGGGATTTCCACGGTGCTGAATGTGTTCGCCGCTGATGCGGTCCCAACGAGGCTGATACCATTCGCTTTGGGGTATCCGCAGGCCATATATACGGGTCGGGGCAATCGGGGATCCGGGTTCCGATATGCAGAGATGGCATGTTTCGTCGAGGACGAAGCGGCAAAAGGAGAACCGATGCCATGAGCCCGCCCGGCGGACGCCGCGATCTGACCGCCGGTCCGATCGGGAAGACCTTGCTGTTGTTCGCCCTGCCGACCCTGGGGTCGAGCGTGCTGCAATCGCTCAACGGGTCGATCAATGCGATATGGATCGGCCAGTTTCTCGGTGCGCGGGCGCTGGCGGCGACGACCAACGCCAACATCATCATGTTCCTGCTGGTCGCCGCGACGTTCGGCTTCGGCATGGCGGCGACGATCCTCATCGGGCAGAATATGGGGCGGCGCGATGTCGATGCCGCGCGGCGAGTGCTGGGTAGTGCGCTGGGGCTGTTCGTCGTCATCTCGGTGGCGACGGTGTTTGTCGGCTGGCTGGCCGCCCCGGCCATATTGCGCGCGCTGGCGACGCCGGCCGAGGTCTATCCGCTCGCCCTGGCGTATCTGCGGATCATCTTCATCGCCATGCCGCCGGGGTTCATCTCGGTCCTTTTCACCATGGCGCTGCGCGGCGTGGGCGACTCGATCACGCCGCTGAAGTTCATGGCGCTGGGCTCGGTGCTCGATGTCGCCCTCAACCCGGTTTTCATCCTGGGGCTGGGGCCGATACCCGCGCTCGGCATCCAGGGGTCGGCGGTGGCGACGCTGATCGCCAACAGCGCGTCGCTGATCGGGCTGATCGGCTTCATCTATGCCCGCGACCTGGTGGTGCGATTGCGCGGCGCGGAGTGGCGCTATCTGCTGCCCAGCGGCGGGCTGCTGAAGACGATCGTGGTCAAGGGCTTTCCGATGGGGCTCCAGATGCTGGTGGTCTCCACCTCGGCGCTGGCGATGATGGGACTGGTCAACCGGCACGGTACCGCGACGACCGCCGCCTATGGCGCCGCGAACCAGCTTTGGACCTATATCCAGATGCCGGCGATGGCGGTGGGTGCCGCGGTCAGCGCGATGGCGGCGCAGAATATCGGGGCGGGCCAGTGGGATCGGGTCGATCACATCACGCGGGCGGGCCTGCGCATGAACCTGTTGCTGACGGGCGCGCTGGTGTTGATCGTGACGCTCCTCGACCGGCATGTGCTGTGGCTGTTCCTGGGCAGCGCGCCGGCGGCGATCGACATCGCCACCCGGATCAACCTGATCGCGGGGTGGAGCTTCATCCTGTTCGGCGTGTCGATGGTATTGGCCGCGACCGTGCGCGCGAACGGCGCGGTGGTCGGGCCGCTCGTCATTCTGGCGATCGCCATGTTCCCGATCCGCTTCGGCCTCGCCTATGCGCTATCGCCGTCGCTGGGGGCGGATGCGATCTGGTGGAGCTTTCCGGCCGGGTCGCTGGCCTCGATGCTGATGACCATCGGCTTTTACCGTCATGGCGGCTGGCGCAAGGGACAGCTGGCCAGCCAGGCCGATGATTGTCACGAACAGGCGCTGGCGGAGGGACAGCCGACCAACAAGGCCATGCCGGTCGGCTAGGCCTGGTGGCGATCAGGCGGGGGCCATCACCTCGATGATCCCCGCCGCGATCCGCGCGGTGACGGGCGTGCGGGCCAGTACCTCGCCATCGATCGAGATGGGCAGCGGCGGGATGGTGTTGATCTTGATTTCCCGGCCCCGGAATTCGCGCACCTTTTCGCGGCGATAGTCGCTGCGCAGGATGCTGGCCGCCCAATTGGCGAGCAGCCGGCGCTTTACATGGCCGCACACCGCCTGCACCACGATCTCGCCCGAGTCGACCGTTGCGGATTCCACCAGCTCGGTGCCGCCATGATAGGGGCCGTTCGAGATACGGACCTCGACGACACGCAGCCGCTCGCGCTGTCCATCCTGCTCCACGATCAGCGTGAAGGGGCGAAAGCGCAGGAACTGATAGGCCGCCCAGCCGAGATAGCCCAGCCGCCCGGCGACTTTCTTCAGGCCATGGGGCACCGTCTCGGCGATCTTGGGGCTGATCCCCATCGCGGCGCAATTGGCGTAATAATCCTTGTCTATCATGCCCAAGTCGATGCGGCGCGGCCGGCCGGTACGGATCACCTCCACCGCGCCGTCGATGTCGAGGGGGATGCCCAGCGAACGGACGAAGCTGTTCGCGGTGCCCAGCGGCAGCACGCCCAGCATCACGTCATGACCGACCATCAGGTCGACCAAGCCGCTGACCGTGCCGTCGCCCCCGCCCAGGATCAGAAGATCGGGCTTGGCGGCCAGGAGTTCGCGGACCGTCGGCTCCAGATCCTTCGGGTCCTCGACCGCGCGCGCGTCGACCGGATAGGGCAGGTCGGACAGCGCCGCGCAGGCGCGACGAAACAGCGTCTGGCCACGCCGGGATTTGGCGTTCACCACCATCGCGGCCGATCGTATCTCTCTCAACCTGGATTCCTTTCGTTCGCGCAACGCTTGGCAAGCCGGGTACGATCCCCCAAATGCCAATATGATGACCGCTTCCTACCCCGCGCTTCGCCTTCGCCGTACCCGCGCCTCCGCATGGAGCCGGCGGCTTCATGCCGAGACGGTGCTGACCCCGGCCGATCTGATCTGGCCGCTGTTCGTGACCGAGGGGCAGGGGGTCGAGGAACCGATCGCCAGCCTGCCCGGTGTGTCGCGCTGGTCGCTCGACGGGATCGTCGCGCGCGCGCGCGAGGCGGCCGATCTGGGTATTCCGTGCCTGGCGCTGTTCCCCAATACGCCGTCGCACCTGCGCAGCGAAGACGGGCGCGAGGCGCTGAACCCCGACAATCTGATGTGCCGGGCGATTCGCGCGATCAAGGATGCGGTGCCCGGCATCGGGGTGCTGACCGATGTCGCGCTCGATCCCTATACGACCCATGGCCATGACGGGCTGGTCGATGCCGCCGGCTATGTCGTCAATGACAGCACCGCCGAGGCGTTGGTCCAGCAGGCGTTGACCCAGGCGCGCGCGGGGTCGGACGTGATCGCCCCGTCGGACATGATGGACGGACGGATCGGCATGATCCGTGCCGCACTGGAGGCTGAGGGCTTCGCCAATGTCCAGATCATGGCCTATGCCGCCAAATATGCGAGCGCCTTTTACGGCCCGTTCCGCGATGCGGTGAACACGCGCGGCCTGTTGAAGGGCGACAAGAAGACCTATCAGATGGATCACGCCAATGCCGAGGAAGCGCTCCGCGAGGTCGCGCTCGACCTGGCTGAGGGCGCCGACAGCGTCATGGTGAAGCCGGGTCTGCCCTATCTCGACATCATCCGCCGGGTGAAGGAGGAATTCCGTGTGCCCACCTTCGCCTATCAGGTGTCGGGCGAGTATGCGATGATCGAGACGGCGGTAGCCGCCGGCGCCGCCGACCGCGATGCGATGGTGCTGGAGACGCTGATGGCGTTCAAGCGGGCGGGATGTTCGGGGGTGCTGACCTATCATGCCGCCCATGCCGCACGTCTGCTGAACGCCTGACAATCCGCGTCGCCGCCCCGCCCGTCATGTCCGGTTCGATACCCGCACGTCTGGCGCGTACGATGTTCGTCGCCACGATCCTGACGGGATCGTTCCTGTTGTTCCTGGTCCAGCCGATGGTGGCGCGCATGGCGTTGCCCCGGCTGGGCGGCGCGCCGGCGGTGTGGAACTCGGCGATGCTGGTCTATCAGGCGTTGCTGCTCGGCGGCTATGCCTATGCCCATGTGCTGGGGCGGTGGCGGCCGCGCGTGCAGGCGGCGATCCATGGCGGCGTACTGTTGCTTGCGGCCTTGTGGTTGCCGATCGGGCTGATCACCGTCCAGCCGCCGGCCGATGCCGAACCGGCCATTTGGGTACCCTGGCTGCTCGGCCTGTCGATCGGGCCGTTATTCTTCGCCGTGTCGGCGCAGGCCCCGCTGATCCAGCGCTGGTTCGCGCTCGCCGAGCCCGGGCGCAACCCCTATGCGCTCTATGCCGCGTCTAATCTGGGCAGCTTTGCCGGGCTGATCGCCTATCCGCTGTTGGTCGAGCCGACCATGGCGCTGCATGCGCAAAGCCTGATGTGGAGCGCGGGCTATGGCCTGCTCGCCCTTCTCGTGCTGGCCTGTGCGATGCGGTTGCCGGCGGTGCCGCGCGGTGAGCCGGCCGTGGCCGTGCCATCGGCCGCGCCCCCGCCGCGACGGATCGCTTATTGGACGGCATTGGCGGCGGTCCCGTCCGGGCTGGTGCTGGCGACGTCGACCTATATCACCACCGATATCGTCGCGATGCCGCTGTTGTGGGTGCTGCCGCTCGGGCTTTACCTGCTGAGTTTCATCATCGCCTTCGCGACGCGGCGCGGGGTGGCCGATACGCTGACCCGCGTCGCCCCGGTGACGCTGCTGCTGTTCGGCGGCATCATCATGGACGGCCATCCGCAACGCCCCTATTTTAACGCCGCCGTCGCACTGCTCCTGCTGTTCATGGTGTCGGTTGCGCTTCATACCGCGCTGTACCGGGCGCGGCCGGCGGCGGATCGGCTGACCGGCTTCTACCTGTGGATGGCGGTCGGCGGCGCGCTGGGTGGCGTGTTCACCGGCATGGCGGCGCCGGTCCTGTTCGACTGGACCTATGAATATCCGTTGCTGATCTTGGCGGCGGGGGCGTTGATCCCGCAGATGTTCATGACGGAGGGCCTGCGCCGATGGTGGTGGCGGCATCACCGGGTCATGCTGATCGCGCTGACCATCGTGATCGGACTGTTGCTCGACCTCAGGCTCGTCGGGCCGCCCGAATGGTTCGGCGAGGAACGGCAGGGCAGGGCGTTCCTGGTGATCGCGCTGCTGGGTTTCCTGACGATCGGCGCGCGGATCGGGTTCACGCTGTTATTGGCGGGGGCGCTGGTGATGTTCGGCGGCTACCGTGCGCTGTCACTATCGCTCGAACATGACGCGCGCATGCGCAGCTATTTCGGGGTCTATACCGTGCGCGACGGTGCCGGTTATCGCGAGCTCGATCATGGATCGACGGTCCATGGCATCCAGTTGCGTGGATCGGTACAGCGCGAGCGGACGCCCACCACCTATTACGCGCCCTATTCGGGTGTCGGGCGCGCCATGCGCGCGGCGCCCGCCATTTACGGCCCGGGTGCGCGGATCGGGGTGGTCGGGCTGGGGACCGGCACGCTTGCCTGCTATGCGCGGCCGGGTCAGGTCTGGCGCTTCTATGAGATCGACCCGGTCATCGTCCGCATCGCGCGCGATACGGGCCAGTTCACCTATCTGCGCCAATGCCGACCGCGCGCGCTGATCCGCATCGGCGACGCCCGGATCCGGTTGAGCCAGGAAGCGTCGGCGAGCCTCGACCTCCTCGCGCTCGACGCCTTTTCGTCCGATGCGGTGCCCGCGCACCTGCTGACGCGTGAGGCGTTCCAGACCTATGGCCGCGTCCTGTCGCGGCGTGGCCTGCTGCTGATCCATATCTCCAACCGCTTCGTCGACCTGGAGCCGGTCGTGGCGGCGGCGGGTCGTGACGGCGGCTGGATCGTGCGCAAGATGCACTATATCCCGTCCGAACTGGACCGCGAGGCGCAGGCGACCAGCTCGGTCTGGCTGGCGCTGTCGCGCGATGCCGGTACCATGACGGCGCTGGAGACCCAGGGCGGCGACTGGGCCCCTGCCACCGCCCCGGCGAGGCTGAAGCCCTGGACCGACGATTATTCGACGGTCCTGCCGTTCATCAATCGGTTCTGAGCGGGTCAGGCGGCGGACAGGCCGGCCGACAGCGTATCGATCTGCTGCCCCTGTCGCGCGACGGCCTGCGCGATGCGGGCCCGCAACGCCACGAGCGCGGGATAATCGGGTTGCAATTCGGCCGCTCGGGCGATGGCGAGGTCATCGACCTCGGCCAGCATCGCCGAGCTACGGGCGCGAATCTCGTCGAGCGTCGCCAAATCGGTCTGCGCGGTCAGCCAGGCTTCGCTGCCCGCCGCTTGCCCGCGCGCCTTATGGGCGCTGGCACGCGCCTGGTCATGCCCCTTGGCGAATTCCTGCTCGATGGCCTGCAACCTGTCGCCGATCTGCGCGATGCGCTGGTCCAGCGCGGGATCGGGCTTCAGGACGGCCGGCGCGACGACCGGTTCGGCGAAGCCCTGCTTTTCCGCAGGGCGGACCGCCAGCGACGGATAGGCGGCGGTATCCCGCGAACAACCGCCAAGTGCGGCACCCAACAGGCCCAGGATCACCAGCGGCATGGCGGCCGGACGGCGGCGGAAGGAAAGATCGATCATTACGGATACCCTAGACGCGGCGAGGCCCGCAGGCAAAATGCCGCAAAGGGCAAAGCGTGCCGCGCGCGAAGAAATTGTGGATAACCGCGCAAAATCCCCTTGCCACGATCCGAAACGACTTCTATCAGCCCACCTCCACAGCGCGCCCGTAGCTCAGCTGGATAGAGCATCAGACTACGAATCTGAGGGTCGGACGTTCGAATCGTTCCGGGCGCGCCAGTGGATCATATCCGGTCTTGATAGACCCATGCGCGCCCGTAGCTCAGCTGGATAGAGCATCAGACTACGAATCTGAGGGTCGGACGTTCGAATCGTTCCGGGCGCGCCATTTCTTCCTGACATCGCCGATCTATCGTGGTCCGCCCCTTGGCCGGATTGGTTTGCGACCCCGACACCCATGGCCGGGGCCGCCGGCCGCCGGCCGCCGGCCGCGATCAGCGCCAGCCGAGCGCGGGGGCGATGTGGCGCAGGATGTTCTCGATCACATGCGCGTTATAGGCCACCCCAAGCTGGTTGGGGACGGTCAGCAACAGCGTATCGGCCTCGGCGATCGCTTCGTCGGCGCGCAGCTGTTCGATCAGCCGCTCGGGCTCGGCGGCATAGGAGCGACCGAACACGGCGCGCATGTTATCGATGACCCCGACCTGGTCGCTGCTGTCGTCACGGCCGAAATAGGCGCGGTCCTGATCGGTGGTCAGCGCGAAGATCGAGCGGGAAACCGACACGCGCGGTGCACGCGGGTGGCCGGCGGCGGTCCAGGCGTCGCGATAGGCGCGGATCTGCCTGGCCTGCTGGACATGGAACGGCTCGCCGCTCTCATCGGCCTTCAGCGTCGAGCTTTGCAGGTTCATGCCGTGCCTCGCCGCCCAGATCGCGGTGGCGTTCGACGCCGATCCCCACCAGATCCGGTCGCGCAGGCCCTCCGAATGCGGCTCCAGCCGCAAAAGCCCCGGCGGGCTGGGAAACATCGGGCGCGGATTGGGCTTGGCGAAACCCTGACCCTTCAGCAGGTGCAGGAACACCTCGGCATGACGGCGGCCCAGATCGGCATCGGTCTCACCCTCGGCGGGGGCATAGCCGAAATGGCGCCACCCCTCGATCACCTGTTCAGGCGAACCGCGGCTGATCCCCAGTTGCAGACGCCCGCCGCTGATCAGGTCCGCCGCCCCCGCATCCTCGACCATGTACAAGGGGTTCTCATAGCGCATGTCGATGACGCCGGTCCCGATCTCGATTCGGGAGGTCCGTGCACCGACGGCGGCGAGCAGCGGGAAGGGCGAGGCGAGTTGCTGCGCGAAATGATGGACCCGGAAATAGGCGCCGTCCGCCCCCAGTTCCTCCGCCGCGACCGCCAGATCGATCGACTGGAGCAACACGTCCTGCGCCGAACGCGTGGCGGATTGGGGCGAGGCCGACCAGTGGCCGAATGACAGGAAGCCGATCTTCTTCATGCCAATGAGATAGGCGCGTCACGTCCAAATGGCATGCACCGTTTCGCGAAACGCAGATTTTCGCGTCAGTACCGCCACCATGTGTCTCGGCCGCATCGCACCGATATGAACCATAAGGGGACAGGAATTGATTCCCTCGCGAAACGGACGGCCGCCCCATGTTGAGCAGGGCGGGCGTGGGGGATACAGCCGGCCGTGACGGCGAGGCGGGGGCGCTTCGATCAGGTCTTTCCGGGGGGCTTTACATGGTGGTGGCGGATCGGGCGCGGGTGGCGTCTTCGCTTTGGAGCGACAGGTCGGTTTGGCGCGACGTCCATCTGATCGATCGCCGCTGCATCGGATTGGGCGCTTATCTGCGCGCCATCCGTGAGCAGAGCCGTGACAAGGACGTCGTCATCCTCAACGGCGCCCTGGGCTTTGCCGATCGCTATTGCGATATCCTCGCCGCGCTGGTTCTGAAGTGGACGCGCCGGCCCTGGGTGGTGCTGGTCGATTGCACCTGGGAACAGAGGAGCCGTGCGCTGGAGAAGCGCGCGCCGTGGCTGTCCTGGGTGATGCCGGTGCTGTCGCGGACGATGGTCCGGCTGATCGACCATGACAAGGTCATCTATTGCGTGCTTTCGTCATCCGAACGCGAGGAGTTCGGCGATCGCTGGAATGTCGATGCCAGCCGGGTCGTCTTCACCCCCTTTTGCCATACCATGTATCAGGACGATCAGCCGCTCCAACGCGGCGATTATGTCTTCGCCGGCGGCAACTCGCTGCGCGACTATCCGCTGATCACCAAGGCATTCCGTGGCCTTGGCGTCGAATTGCGCATGGCGACGTCCTATCGTGAGGAGGCCTTGCCGGCCAATATCCTGTGCCGCCCCCTGCCCCATAACGTCTATATGGAGGAACTGCGCGGTGCTCGCCACGTCGTCGTCCCGCTCGAACAATCGACCCGCAGCGCGGGGCAGCAGACCTATCTGAACGCGATGCTGCTAGAGAAACTGGTCATCGTCAACGATGTGCGGGGCGTCCGCGACTATATCGACGATGGCGAGACCGGGCTGATCGTCGACAGCACGCCCCAGGGCTTTGCAGATGCGGTGCGGTGGGCGGAGGCGCCGGAGAACGAGGCCGCCGTCGATCGCATCCGCACCAGGGCGGCGAAGGTCGCCGGAACGCGAAGCAGCCTCGAAGGCTATCTGTCGCATCTTCTGGCGATCTCACGTCATCTCATGGCGTCCGGTACGCACGGCCTGCGAAAGCTGGACGGATTTGTCGAAGGCGTCCACGGCGCACCGGATTGACGGCCGGGGCGGGGGTCAGCGCCGGACCGCCCGCCGTTCATGGGCCTTCGCGTTCGTCAGCACGCCAAGCGCGAAGCCCGAGATGAACCAGATATAGATCTGATCGATCAGATAATAGAGCATGTTATCGCTGAAACTGGCGACCCCGAAGCACAAGACGATCATGAGGACGAAGACCGCGACGCTGGGATTGTAGCGCCAACGCATGATCGCCACGGCGCATACACCGAGAACCAGCCATAGATAGGCGAACAGCCCGACAAAGCCCTGTTCGAACAGGATCTGCACATAGATATTGTGCGCACCCGATCCCCCGGAGGCATTGAGCGGAAAGAATTCCTGCGAACTGGGCAGGAATGACGAGGCGCCGTGTCCGAGCAGCGGGGCCTCCAGAATGACCGGCCATGCGGCCTTCCACAGGAACATGCGCCACATGCCGGAATCGGCCTGAACGCCCCCCTCGCTGTCGGTATCGCCGCGTGCGGTCGCCACGAAGTACTCGTAGCTGACGGTCGGCTTATCCGCATGGAAGACTTCTGTGACGCGCTCGTTGACGCTGGGGATCGCCAGGGCGAGCAGCGGTGCGGGCAGCACGAGCAGCAGCAGCGCCGGCCGGCGCAGCGTCGATACCAGAATGAACGCGAACAGCGCGACGAAGGCGGACCGCGTGCCGGTCAGCAGCAATTCCAACGTCGCCAACCCGCAAAAGGGAATGGCGATGTAGCGAATGGCCTTCGCCCTGATCCAGCCCCAGATGATGCCGTGATAGCCGACACTGACATAGAAAAAAAGGAAGAAGGCCAGCATGTTGGGATGCCCGGCCGCGCCCTGAAGTCGCTGGCCGAATCCGTCGGTCACGAGAAAGCCCAGCGAAACCAGGATCGGAAAAATGCCGGTCAGGATGACGATCTCGGCGATGCGGCCGATCGTGAAGTAGCGGCTGTAGTGAACCCCGACGACGAACAGGCAGAAATAGGTCAGGACGTTCCAGAAGAACTTGATCCCCTCCATGGGGTACGCCGTGTAGAGGACCGACGCGAACAAGGATGCCAGGAACGGCAGCCAGAGCGCCAGCGGCAGCGCCGCGTCGGACTGCATGGCCCGGTTCGAAAACAGCGTGAAGCCCAGCAGGGTGAACGCGATGAACACGAAGGCAAAATTGAACAGGATGCCGAGCGTGAAATTCGCCGAACCCAGCGAGATCGACGTTCCCATCAAGGCCCGGTCCATGCCGAAGCGGATCATCAACAACAGGAATATCAGGCCCGAAAAGGGCGCGGCCGTCCACCCGGCCAAAGCCGCAGAGGATTTGGCGGTGCCAGCCGCTGCTCCGTTGGCGGTCGGCCTGCGCGCGTTGGGCCTGTGCGCGTTGGGCCATGTGCCGGTACGCCAGGTCATGGCTTGGCCAGCGCGGGCCGCAGGGCCGCGTCGAAGGTCGGGCCCATCGCTCGGGCAAAGGCATTGGTCACGTGGCCATGATCGGCAAAGACGCTATGACCGTTCTGGATGAAGTGGCAAATGTCGGGGTGACAGATGAACCGACGCACATCGATCAACGACAATTTGCCTTCAGCGACCAGCCGGTCCTCCACGGCCAGCACATTGGCGAAATCTCGACGGAAATCGGCGTTGGTGACGCCGGTCGGATGGCGCGGCTCCCCATGAAAAGCCAGGTCGCGCGATACGACGCTGGGCAGTTCATATTCGGGATTGGGAACGGCGGGCAGGGCATAGACGGTCTTGCCGGCCGCGTGCAGCGCCTCGACCGTCTCGGCGAAACGACGTGCGGCGGGCAGGAAGCGCTGGTCCGGCGGGGTCTTGCCGCCCGTCCGCCTGCCGACCTCCTTGCGATATTGCGGCCAGTTCTGCGCGAGGATCACGATCTTGGCGGGCAGCGCGGCGACGTGCTTGAAATTCTCGTTCTGGATCCGCGTACAATTGGCATCCTGTCCACCCCGGACGGTAGGCGCACAGCCATAGGCATTGACCAACAGCGCCGATCGTCCGTGCAGGGCCGCACGAAGCGCCGGTACGTACATCTGCGCATGGCTGTCGCCCCACAGGATCACATCTGCCTTACGCACGTCGTGCGACGGCAAGTCGACCGCGCAGGCATAAAAGTTGCCCAGCCGGACGAAGGCGGACGGGCTGCAACGCCAGCTGTCATCCTGATCCGCATTGAGGGCGACGATGGCGGGCGAAAAGCGTTGCGGAAAGCCGTGGCTGACGATCAGCGCCAGGCTGGCGAGCGCCATCACGCCGCCGGCCGCCGCGGACCAGCCCCAGATCTTGCCGCGTGCGCTGACGTGGCGAAACGGCCGCTCGACATAGCGCCAGGACAGGTAGGCGGCGACGACCGAGCCGATCACCGCCAGCGTGGCGACGAACGGTGTGATCGGTTCGATCGCGACGTAACGGGCGAACGCCAGGATCGGCCAATGCCACAGATAGAGCGAATAGGAGATGAGGCCGATGAAACGCAGCGGGGTGGAGCCCAGCACCGGCGACAGCGGATGCTCGCCATTCTGCCCGGCCCAGATGATCAGCGCCGAGCCGAGCACGGGCGGAACCGCATTCAGTCCCGGGAAGGACGTCGCCGCGCTATAGGTGAAGACGCCGAACAGGATCAGAGCGATACCCACGGCCGCGCCAAGGGCACCGATGGCCCGGTTGCGGGTCGTCGGCACGACGCCGGTCGCCAGCAGCGAACCGAGCAACAACTCCCACGCCCGCGACGGCATCAGATAGAAGGCCATGGTCTCCTTCATGTTGCCGATCAGGAACTGCGCGGCCCAGAAGGAGACTGCCGCCATCGCAATGATCGCGACCGGCAACAGCCGCCGCCGTGCCCGCCCCAGCAGCAGGATGCACAGCGGAAAGAAGATGTAGAATTGTTCCTCGACGCCCAGCGACCAGGTGTGGAGCAGGGGCCACGTCTCGGTGATCGTGGCGAAATAGCCCGATTGCCGCCAGAAATAGACGTTGGACCCGAACAGCAGCGCCGAGGCCATGCTCTTGCCAAAGGCAAGCAGATCCCCCGGCAACAGGATGAATAGCGCCGCGATCGTCGAGATCGTCATCATCGCGGTCAGTGCGGGCAGGATACGGCGCAGGCGACGTTCGTAGAAGCGGGTGATCGACGCGTCCTGCAACAGGCCGGTGGTGATCAGGAAACCCGAGATGACGAAGAAGACGTCGACGCCGACAAAACCGCCGCTGAAGAGCGAGATGCCGGCATGGAACAGCACGACCGGCACGATCGCCAGAGCGCGAAGGCCGTCGATATCGGCGCGATAGGCGATCTTGCTCGATTGCAGAGGCGCGGCAGGTGCCTCGCTCCCGCTGTTCGCACGCTCGCGCGCATTGGAGGGCGCGGCCAGGAAGTGGTCGACGGGACGGCCGGGGACGGTGGACGAAGACATCGCGGTTCGCGTCACGTATTCGCATTGGGCACGGGGTGAGACCAAGCTGCGTGAAGATCGCTCGCCCGAACCGCATCGGTCCAATCGACACGCGCGCCTCCGCATCGCGCAACATCAAAAATCATTCTAGCCCCCGCCCTTGATCGATCCGGGCTTAGAATAAGCTGCGCACCCGGTGCAACGCGGACGGGGCAGGGGCGCGCGACGGCCTTTGTCGAGCCTGTGTGAAGCCCCGTCACGGCGGTCGGGCCATAGGCCAAAGTGCCTGGTCGCTGGGGCCTGTAGGGAAATTTAAGCTATAAAAACAAAATGTTGTAAGCCGTATCCGCAATCCGAAATGTTGCCGTCATGACATCGCTTTCAGAGTGCAGGGGCAATCGTGGGCTGGCTTAGGAAGGGCAAGACATGTCGGCGAGTGTTCGCCTTTGGGACGAATGGATGCGATCCACAGTCGCAAATCCACGTCGCCTGCCACCCGATCGCCAGTACGCCATCAGCGCGAGCTGGTCTTTGACACCCCCTGTGCGGCCGGCATGTCCACGATGTCGGAGGATTCCGCCCACAGGTTGATCCCGCCATCCGCCGCCGCCCGGTCGATCGCGGCCAGTTCCTCCGCGGCGAAGTCCAGACGGTCGAGGGCGTCGAGCGAATCGCCCAGCTGTTCGACGGTTCGCGCGCCGATCAGCGCCGAGGTGACGCGCGGATCGCGCAGCACCCAGGCGATCGCCATCTGGGCCAGCGTCTGGCCGCGTTCCTTGGCTATCGCATTCAGCGTGCGGATGGAGGCCAGATTGGCCTCGGTCAGCAGCGACTGCGACAGGGAGCCGCCCCGGTTGGCGCGTGCGTCCTGCGGTATGCCGTCCAGATATTTGTCGGTCAACATTCCCTGCGCGAGCGGGGAAAAGGCGATGCAGCCGGTGCCCAGATCCTCCAGCGTCGACAGCAATTCGCGCTCGATCCAGCGGTTGAGGATCGAATAGCTCGGCTGGTGGATGAACAGCGGCACCTTCTCCTCGGCCAGGATCGCGGCGGCGCGGCGGGTCAGGCCGGGTTCGTAGGAGGACAGCCCGATATAGAGCGCCTTGCCCTGGCGGTGCAGCTGGACGAGCGCGCCCATCGTCTCTTCCAGCGGCGTGTTCGGATCGACGCGGTGCGAATAGAAGATGTCGACATAGTCGAGCCCCATCCGCTTCAGGCTCTGGTCGCAGCTGGCGATCAGATATTTCCTGGACGAGCCGATATCGCCGTAAGGCCCAGGCCACATGTCCCAGCCCGCCTTGGTCGAAATGATGAGTTCGTCACGGTGCCGCGCGAAATCGCTCGCCAGGACGCGGCCGAAATTCTCTTCCGCCGAACCATAGGGCGGACCGTAATTGTTCGCGAGATCGAAATGGGTGACGCCCCGGTCGAAGGCCCGCCGCAGGATGCTGCGCCCGGTCTCGAACACGTCGGTGCCGCCGAAGTTCTGCCATAGCCCCAGGCTGATCGCCGGCAGGCGCAGGCCGCTGCGCCCCACGTGGCGATAGGGCATGCCCGCGTCGTAACGATCGGCGGCGGCGGTGTAGGGCGTGGGGAAGGGCATGGCGGTTCCTTGGATGGGGCGGTCATCTATCCCGGTCGTATCGGTCGCGCCAACCACCTGGGATAAGCATGGCTTTTCCATCGAACGTGCCGTGCCGCCGAGCCGTTCCACGATCGCGCTTTTGGCGATGGCGAGGAACCCTGGGCCCGCTCGGCGCTTGAAGCCCAGATTATTGATCCAGATGCCGGTCGTTCGATCATGGACGCACCGCACGCCTATTCCGACGAGTGAGGAGATTGACGATGGACCTGGGTATCAAGGGGCGCATCGCGCTCATCAGCGGGTCGGATTCGGGCATGGGCAAGGACACCGCGCGCTTCCTGCTGGAAGCAGGTGTCCGCGTCGCGCTGACCGACAAGCCTGGTGGCACGATGGAGGACGCGGTCGCGGAACTGGAGCCGCTGGGCGAGGTGATCGCGGTGACCGGCGATGTGACCAAGCCCGATGACGTGAAGGCCATCTGGCGCGAGGTCCGCGAGCGGCTGGGCGAGCCGGACATCTATGTCAACGCCGCCGGCGTGACCGGGGCTACCGGTGATTTCCTTGAAATCGACGATGCCGGTTGGCAGCAGACGCTCGACATCGACCTGATGGGTGCGGTGCGCATGTGCCGGGAGGCGATCCCTGCGATGCGCGCGAAGGGCTGGGGCCGGATCGTGCTGTTCGCGTCGGAGGATGCGGTACAGCCTTATATCGATGAACTGCCCTATTGCGCGGCGAAGGCGGGAATCCTCAGCCTCGCCAAGGGCCTGTCCAAGGCTTATGGCGGCGACAATGTGCTGGTGAACACGGTGTCGCCCGCCTTCATCGCCACGCCGATGACCGACAAGATGATGGAGAAGCGGGCGCAGGAAAAGGGCACCAGCTTCGACGAGGCGATCGACAGTTTCCTGGAAGAGGAGCGTCCGGGCATGGTGCTGAAGCGGCGCGGCAGACCCGAAGAGGTGGCGGCGGCGGTTGCCTTCCTGTGTTCGGAGCGGGCAAGCTTCATCAATGGTGCCGGCATCCGCGTCGATTCCGGGTCGGTGTTCACCATCGCCGGGTGAGCTATCTACCTTTCCGCTTGCGCGACCGTTCCGCTGAAGGGACAAGTCGCGCAAAAGCGGAGGGGATCATGGGTAGGCATTGGGTTTTGCTGGCATCGGTGGCGTTGCTGGCGAATGGGGCGGCGGCGCAGGACACCCCAACCGGTTCAATGGGTGCGACCAACTATGCCGCCGACCAACCTATGGCGACGCCCGTCGGCTCGCCCAGTTTCCGCGACGAGTTCGCCACGCGCATCGACCCGGGCCGGTGGCGCTGGGATACCGAGCGCAACAAGGCTGGCTGGTATAATAACGAGCTGCAATATTATGCCGGTCCCGACCGCTCCAACGCGCGGGTGGAAAACGGCGCATTGGTGCTGGAGGCGCGGCGTGAGGCGGCGAAGGATGCGCCCGACTGGGGTGGGCAGGCCTATACCTCCGCCAAGCTGGTGACGCGCCAGTCGCTCGGTTACGGCTTTTACGAGGTTCGCGCCAAACTGCCATGCGGGCGGGGCACGTGGCCGGCGATCTGGCTGTTGCCGGCCAGTGGCGAACCCTGGCCGGCGGCGGGCGAGATCGACATCATGGAGATGGTCGGCTGGAACCCCAATGTCGTCCATGCGACCCTTCATTCCGCTGCCTATAACCACGCCAAGGGAACGCAAAGGGGGGCGGAGACCCGCGTGGCCGATGCCTGTTCCGCCTATCACCGCTACCAGCTCGACTGGACGCCGCAGGCGATCACGATCGGCGTCGACGGTCGCGCCTATATGAAGGTGCGCAACGATCGGCCGGGCGGGGCGGCGGCCTGGCCCTTCACCCGGCCCTATGCGCTGATCCTGAACCTTGCGGTCGGCGGCGACTGGGGCGGCAAGAAAGGCGTCGACGATGCCGCGCTGCCCCAGCGCATGTCGGTCGATTATGTGCGCTATTGGCAGGCGAAATGATCCTCCCCGGACTGGGGAGGACCCTTAGAGCAGCGTCCCCGACAGGATCGCCAGCGCGATGGTGAAATAGATGACGAGGCCGGTCACATCGACCAGCGTCGCCACGAACGGCGCCGAGGCGCTGGCCGGATCGAAGCCCAGCTTTTGCAGGACGAAGGGCAGCATCGATCCCGCCAGCGATCCGAAGGTGACGATCCCGACCAGCCCGGTGCCGACCGTCGTGGCGACCAGCCCCCAATGCGGGCCGTAATCGTAAAAACCCAGCGTCTGCCACAGTGCGATCCGCGCCATGCCGAGCAGTCCCAGGATCGCGCCCAGCGTCAGCCCCGCCGGCAATTCGCGTAACGCCACCCGCCACCAGTCGCGCACCCGCACCTGGCCCAGCGCCAGCGCGCGGATGATCAGCGAGGTCGCCTGGCTGCCACTATTGCCGCCCGAGCTCATGATGAGGGGAATGAACAGGGTCAGGACGACGGCGCGCTCCAGCTCGGATTCGAAATGCTGCATCGCGCTGGCGGTCAGCATTTCGGAGAAGAACAGTATGCTCAGCCAGCCCGCACGCTTGCGGATCATCGCGAGGAAGCCGGTTTCCAGATAGGGATTGTCGAGCGCCTCGACGCCACCGAACCGCTGCGTATCCTCGGTATGCGCCTCGACCAGCGCGTCGAGCACGTCGTCGACGGTGACGATGCCGATCGGGCGGCCCTGTTCGTCGATGACCGGCAGGGCGAGCAGATCGTGGCGGCGGATCAGGTGCGCCACCTCCTCGCGATCGGTGGTCGGCGCGACGGTGATCGGGTCGTGACCGCGCGCCAGCTCGATCGCCAGCGAGCCCGGCTCGGCGGCGATCAACTGGCGCAGCGAGACGGTCGCGACCAGCCGGCCCTGCGGCTCCAGCAGAAAGACCGAATAGACGGTTTCGCGGCTGCGCTCGACGGTGCGGATATGCGCCAGCACCTCCGCCACGGTCGCGTCGGCGGGGCTGGCCACATATTCGGTGGTCATCATGCCGCCGGCGCTGTCGGGCGGCCAGCGCAGCAGCGTGTCGATCGAGGCACGGACGGTGGCGGGCAGGCCGGCCCGCAGCGCGGCGGCATCCTCCTCGTCCATCTCGGCCAGCACGTCGGCGGCGCGGTCCTCCGCCATTTGCGCGATCAGCGCGACGGCACGGATGGGCGCCAGGCGAGTCAACAGGTCGGCAGCGCAGCGCAGTTCCGGGCTGTCCAGCACGGCGACGGCGCGGGTGTCGGACATTTGCGTGAGCGCGTCGGCCGCATCCTCAAGGGGAAGCGACTGAAGCGTGTCGACCAGATCGGCGATGGACACGCCGCGACGGGATGAACGGAAACCGGCTGCGACGCCGGCGATCAGATCGTTGACCATGATAAACCTTTCGACCGCACGACCCGGGCGGACGAAAGCCAGTCGCGAAACTAGCGGTCGAGCCCGAGGCGTGCGGCGCTACTGGAACTGTCGCTGGACATGTTCTCGCTTTCTGGAACGGCGCGGGGGCTCCCACGCCTGGGCCGCCCTCTGCGCTTGGGGAGGACGGTCGTCAACACCCGCGCGGCAAAGTTCCGGCCGCCTGACACTTTTTTCACGAAGCGACCAAGGGACCCCGGCACCGGCTCCGTCTGGAAGGGCAAAAGCATCCAAAGGGGACCTTATCCGTGCATCGCCTGCTTTTCGCCTCGACCGCGACGCTTGCCCTGATGGCCGGCTCGGCGGCGTCGGCCCAGACCTTGATCGACACCAAGCGGACGACGCCCGTCCGCACCGCGACCATCAAGAACGGCGCGGCCGACGACATCAATATCGTGGCGGCGGGCAGTGTCGTGACCAGCGGCGGGACGGCGGTCAGCCTCGACAGCAGCAACAAGGTCGCCAATGCCGGCACCATCCAGATCACCGACGCCAATGACGCGATCGGCATCGGCGCGGCCGCCGGGGTGACGGGCGAGATCACCAATAGCGGCAAGATCGTCCTGGATGAGAGCTATACGCCGACCGATCTCGACAAGGACGGCGATCTGGACGGCCCGTTCGCGCAAGGATCGCGTCGCACCGGCATCCGGACGGCTGGGGCCTTTGCCGGCAATGTGACCAATAGCGGCGAGATCACGATCGAGGGCAACGATTCGGCCGGCATCCATCTGAACGGGCCGCTGACCGGCAATCTGGCGCAGTCGGGCAAGATCAACGTGCTGGGCGACCGCTCGGTCGGTGTCCGCACCGGCGCGGTGTCGGGCAACGTGACGCTGGGCGGCAGCATCATCGCGGTTGGCCAGGGCGCGGTGGGCGCGCGGATCGACGGCAATGTCGGCGGCGCGCTGATCATCGAGGGCGGGATCGGCTCGACCGGCTATCGCTACACCACGCCGCCGACCGATGTGTCGAAGCTCGATCCCGACGATCTGCTGCAAGGGGGATCGGCGCTGATCGTCGGCGGCAATGTCGCGGGCGGGATCACGCTGGGCAATGCCACGGGCAAGGTGGCCGACATCATCTCCAACGGCGCCGCTCCCGCGATGCAGATCGGTGCGACCGACCGGGCGATCGTGATCGGTGCGACCGGCGGCACGACCCCGGCGGCGGGGCTGGTGGTCAATGGCCGCATCTCGGGCGTCGGCGTCTATAGCGGAGTGAAGGCCACCGCGCTGGCGATCGGTGGCCTCGGCGGCAATGTCCAGATCGCGCAAGGCGTCGCGGTCGGCGGAACGATACAGGCCAGCGCCAATGGCGCGGAGGCGACCGCGATCCGCTTCGGCGCAGGGGCCGCGACACCCGAGCTGCGCAATGGCGGCACGATCACCGCCACCGGGGGCGGCGCGCCCGCGACCGTCACCACGGCGGTGCTGATCGACAGCGGGGCCAGCCTGCCGACGATCCGTAACAGCGGCAGCATCAAGGCGAGCGCCGCCACCGCCTCGGCCACCGCGATCCTCGACCGCACCGGCGGGCTGACCCTGGTCGAGAATAGCGGCGCGATCGCGGGCGCCGGCGCGGATTCGTCGCGCAGCGTCGCGATCGACCTGTCGGCGAACCGTAGCGGCGCGGTGGTGCGCCAGATCGCCCCGGCCACGGGTGTGGCCGCCCCGACCATCACCGGCGCGATCCGCTTCGGCAGCGGCAATGACCGGCTGGAGATCGCGGCCGGCACCGTCTCGGGCGATGTCGGGTTCGGGGCCGGCAACAACCGGTTGGAGATGAGCGGCACCGGTGTCTATGCCGGTACCGCGACCTTCGGCACCGGCGCGGACAGCTTGGTCATCGGCGGCACGGCGCGGTTCGACGGAGTCGCCGACTTCGCCGGGCTGGGCCAGGATACGCTGTCGATCACCGGCAAGGGCGTCTTCGCCGGGCGGCTGGCGAATAGCGGCCATGTCGCGGTCAGCGTCGCCAGCGGCGGCGGCACCTTCGCCACCAATGGGGTGACCAACATCGCCTCGCTGAGCATGGGTGACCAGTCGATCCTGAGCGTCGCGCTCGACAAGACCAATCCTGCCGCCAATCTGATCCAGGTCGGCGGCGCGACCGCCATAGGCGCAAACAGCCAGTTGGCGCTGCGCGTGTCGGGCGGGGCGGACGTGACCGGGCGCTATGTCGTCCTGCGCTCGGGCACGCTGACGGGGGCGAACAATATGTCGCTCGCGCCCTCGGCCATGCCCTTCCTCTACAAGGGTGCGATCGTCGCGGCCCAGCCCAACGAGATCGCGGTCGAGGTCAGCCGCAAGGCGAAGACCGAACTCGGTCTCAGCAATGCCGGGGTCAGCGCCTTCGACGCGATCGACTCGGCGATCGGCAGCGATGCCAAGCTCGCCGACTCGATCCGGGGCATTTACGACGGCGCGGCCTTCCGGGGCGCGATCGAGCAGATGCTGCCCAACTATGCCGGCGGGGTGTTCGAGGGCGTGACGCTCGCCTCGCGCACGGCGGCGGCACAGCTGCGCGAACCAGCGGGCGAGTTCAGCGAGGAAGGAAAATGGGGCTATTGGCTGTCGCCGCTGGGCTGGGACTCGTCCAAGGGCACCCGCTCGACGCGCAGCTATGACGTACGCGGCTGGGGCGTCAGCGGCGGCATCGAGCACAAGACCGATGCCGGCAATTTCGGCGCGTCGCTCGCCTATCTGAAGGGGCGCGACAACGAAGGCTCGGCGGTCAACCGGGTCGATCACAGCCAATATGAGCTGGCCGGCTTCTGGCGCGCGCGCTGGGGCGCGCTGGCAGCGCAGGCGCGGGCTTCAGCGGCCTTCATCAACTTCGACTCGCAGCGCCAGTTCGACGGCGTAATCGGATCGGAAGCGGTGCAGCGCCGCGCGACCGCCGACTGGAAGGGCATGCTCTACTCCGGCTCGGGCTCGGTCTCCTACGAACATTGGGTCGGCCAGTTCAACGTGCGCCCCATATTGGCGATCGACTATTACCGGCTGAACGAGGACGGCTATCGCGAGGTCGGTGGCGGCACGGGCTATGATCTGACCGTCCGCAAGCGCAACAGCGACGAACTGGCGCTGACCGCCAGCGTCGCGGCGGGCATCAATTTCGGCGGCGACAATCGCTATTCGCAGTGGAGCCGCCTGGAAGTCGAGGCCGGCCGGCGCGAGCGGGTCGCCGGGGCGCTGGGCCGCACCGTCGCCAGCTTCGGCGAGGCCACGTCATTCATCCTCGACCCCGAAGCGCGCGGCGGCGGCTGGATCGGGCGGGTGCGCGCGATCACCGGCACCAGCGAGATCCGGTTGAGCGGCGAGGTGAACGCCGAACAAAGGCTTGGCAACGTGGCGCTGTCGGCGCGCGCGGCCCTTCAGTTCGCCTTTTGAGGCGAGTTCGTCCGCGTGCATCCCCCCTGTACCGCACGCGGGCGTTCGGAGCCCCACCCCGTCCTCGGGTGGGGCTCCTTTCCACGGGCGGAGGGTTCGGCTAAACGACCGGCCTTCCGCCCTTTTTGTCCGGTCGATACTATGACGCCCACCGGGATCGAGGCCGTCTTCCTCGCCAATCGCGACAAGCTCGTCCGCTTCCTGGCGGCGCGTGGCGCGGGCGATGCGGCGGAGGATCTGGTCCAGGATCTGTGGGTCAAGATGGCAGGGCGGATGGATGGTCCGATCGCCAACCCGCTCGCCTATCTCTACCGCGCGGCCGACATGCTGATGATCGACCGCTATCGCTCGCGCCGGCAGGCCGAACGCCGCGATCAGGACTGGGCCGAGGGGCAGGATATGCAGGAGGCCGGCCCCGAGCCGCCCGCCGAGCGCGCGCTGGTCGCCCGCCAGACCGCCGAGCGGGTGGCGACCACGCTGACCGCGCTGGGCGAACGACCCGCGATGGTCTTTCGCCGCGCCCGGATCGAGGGCATTCCCCAACGCCAGATCGCGGCCGAACTCGGCATCAGCATCAGCACCGTCGAAAGCGATCTGCGCATGGCGGCCCATGCGCTCGCCGCGCTCAAGGACCAGATCGGATGAGCCAGGACCCCGTCAATCCCATCGATGACGTCGCGCTCGACTGGGCGCTGCGCATGGCCGATCCCGCGCGCGCCGACTGGGACGGCTTCACCGATTGGCTGGAGGCCGATCCGGGCCATGCCGCCGCTTATGACCGGATGGCGGCGACCCTGCTCGACGCCGAGGATGCCCTGCGCGCACATCCCGATGTCCTCATGCCCTCGCCGGCCATGGTCGCGGCGGAGTCGCCCCGTCGCCGCCCGCTGCGCTGGATCGGTGGCGCCGTCGCTGCAGCCTTGATGGGCGCGGTCGGCCTCGGCCTGTGGAGCGAACGGCCGCAGCCTTATGTCATCGAGACGGCGGCGGGTGAGGTGCGACGGGTGCCGCTGGCAGATGGCAGCGCCATCATGCTGGCGGGCGGGTCGCGGATCACGCTGGACCATGCCGACCCGCGCCGTGCGGTGATGGAGCGCGGCGAGGCGCTGTTCGAGGTGCGGCATGACGACCGCCATCCCTTCTCCGTCGATGCGCGCGGACTGGCGCTGACCGACCTGGGCACGGTTTTTGACGTCCGGCTGGGGCGCCGGGCGACGCGGGTGGCAGTGGCCGAAGGGGCGGTGATGGTCGATCCGCGTGGCGCCGCGCTGAGGCTCGATGCGGGCCAGGCGGTGCTGGCCGAGGGCAATAGGCTGGTCCGCCAGGCGGTGGCGCCCGAGGCGGTCGGCGGCTGGCGGGACGGGCGGCTGGCCTATGACGGCGCGGCGCTGTCCGATGTGGCGGAGGATCTGGCACGGTTCCTCGGCCGACCCATAGCGGTCCGGCCGTCGGTCGCCGCGCAGGCCTTTCGCGGGACGATCGACCTGAACGCCGTGCGCCGCGACCCCAGGCTGCTCGGCGCGCTGCTGAATGTGGCGGTGCGCGAGGAGGGGCAGGGCTGGATGCTGGAACCGCGCGGGTGAGGTTGGCGGGGGGCGTGTTGCTGAGCATCGTCGCGGCGGCTCCCGCCGTGGCGGCCGAGCGCGTGCCCGTCGACCTCCCCGCCGGAACGGTCGGCAGCCAGGTCATGGCGCTGGGCCGGGCCGGCGGCGCCAGCGTCGTCGTGCCCGATCCCGGCCTGTGGCGCCGCCCGGTCCCCGCGCTGCGCGGGCGGATGACGGTGGAACAGGCGCTGGCCTTCATCGCCCGCCGGGCACAGGCGCGCGTCGAGCGGCTGGGCGGCCAAGGCTGGCGGCTCGTTCCGCACGCGCCGGATCGTCCCGTCATCATCCGTCGCCGGCCGGCGCCTATCCCACCGCCCGAGGTGCCGCCAGGCGATGTCGTCGTCACCGCCAGCAAGCGCGACACCGCCCGCGATCATTTCGCGGGCCAAGTCGTGCAGGTGGCCGGTGCCGATCTGGCACTGGGCGGGGCGGGGGGCACGTCCAGGCTCGCCGACCGGATGACGGCCATCGCCTCGACCTATCTGGGGGCGGGTCGCAACAAGCTGTTCATCCGGGGGATCGCCGATTCCAGCTTCACCGGACCGACCCAGGCGACGGTGGGCCAGTATTTCGGCGACCTGCGCCTGAGCTATAACGCGCCCGATCCCGACCTGCGGCTCGCCGATCTGGCGGCGGTCGAGGTGCTGGAGGGGCCGCAGGGGACGCTGTACGGCGCGGGGTCGCTGGGCGGGCTGATCCGGCTGGTGCCCAATGCGCCCGATGCGACCCGGTTCGGCGGATCGGCGATGCTGGGCGGATCGGCGACGACGCATGGCGCGCCGGGTGCGGATGCGCAGGCGGTGCTCAACCTGCCCGTCATCGCCGACCGGCTGGCGATCCGGCTGGTCGCCGACGCGGCGAGCGAGGGCGGCTATATCGACAAACCGCTGCTCGACCGCACCGACGTCAACCGCACCCGGATCGAAGGCGGTCGCGCCGCCGCCCGGCTCGACCTGGGGGGCGGGTGGAGCGTCGAGGCGATTGGCATCGGCCAGCGCATTCGTGGTGCCGACAGCCAATATGCCGATCGCGATGGCCCCCCGCTCAGCCGCTCGGCGCCGGTCACCGAAGGCTTTTCGGCCGATTTCGTGCAGGGCCAGCTCGTCCTGTCGGGCCGGATCGGACGGGTACGTATCCGCTCCAGTAGCGGGGTGACGGCGCATGACCTGATGGAACGCTATGACGCGACGCCGCCCGATGGCCCGGTCCAGCTGTTCGCGCAGGCCAATCGTACGCGGATGCAGGCCAATGAGACCCGCGCCTGGTATTCCCGGCCGGACGGCTCGGGCTGGCTGGCGGGGTTCAGCTATATCCACAACACCACCCGCCTGACCCGCCTGTTCGGCGAGCCGGATGCGCTGGTGCCGTGCACCGGCGTCGTCAACGGCGTCGAGGAAGCGACGCTTTACGGCGAAGCGAGCCTGCGGCTGCTGCCCGGCCTGCTGACCACCGGCGGTTTGCGCGTCACCCATTCGGTGCTCGACGGTGAAGCCGAGGACCTGCCCGCCGCCCTGTCGCTTCAGGCGGTGCGACAGTTGCGCGACGTGACCGCCAGCCGCGCGCAGACCATCCTGCTGCCTTCGGCCTCCGCCCTGATCGATCTGACGCCAGTCGCGCAGCTGTTCCTGCGCTATCAGCAAGGGTTCCGGCCGGGCGGGCTGACGATCGAGGGGCCGCTGGTCCGCCGGTTCCGCAACGACCGGGTCGCGACGATCGAGGCGGGTTTGCGCACCGGACGGCCGGGGCGCGATCCGATCGATGCGTCGGTCACGCTGGCGCATACCGCCTGGCGGGACATCCAGGCGGACTTCATCGATTCCACCGGCCTGCCCAGCACCGCCAATATCGGCGATGGTCGGCTCTGGACGATTGAGGCGCTGGTTGGCGCGCGACTGTCCGACTCGCTGCGGATCGAGGGCGCGGTCTCCTATAACGACAGCCATATCGACGAGCCGTCGAACACCCGTGCCTTCGCGCTCCTCGACGGGTTCGTCGCCGATCCCTCGCTGGCGCGCGCGACGATCCTCGCGCGGTTAAGTCAGATCCCCAATATCGCGCGGGTCACGGCGCGGGCGGGCGCGGTCTATCACCGCATGTTGGCGGGCGGGCGCGACCTGCGCATCGATGGCTGGCTGCGCTATGTGGGCGCGTCGCGGCTGGGCGTCGGGCCGGTGCTGGGGGAGCGACAGGGCAGCTATCTCGACAGTGGGCTGACCGCGCGCCTGGGGCTCGGCGCGTTCGGGCTGACCGCCGGCGTCACCAACCTCGCCGATGTGCGCGGCAACCGCTTCGCGCTCGGCACACCCTTCACCACGGGGCGCGATCAGGTGACGCCGCTGCGACCCCGAACGCTGCGGATCGGCCTCGACGCCGCCTTCTGATCAGCGGCGCGCGGCACGGAACAGCGACAGCGGGATCGCCGCCGCCATCGCCTTGTACCCGGCCATGCTTGGGTGGAGATGATCGCCCGAGTCGTAAGCGGGCAGCAGCCGGTCGGGACGCGCCGGATCGCGCACCGCACGGTCGAAATCGACGACCCCGTCGAATATGCCCGATGTGCGGATGAAGCTGTTGATCGCCTGACGATCTGCCTCGGTCTCCGGGCCGGGGTGATAATAGTCGTTGCCCTGGAACGGCGTGATAGTACCGCCGATCAGGCGGATGCCATGAGCATGGGCCCGCTCCGCAAGCTGTCTATAGGCGGTGGTGATCTGCGTGACGATCGCCCGGTGCGTCGCCGGGTCCACGGGGCGTTCGCGGGTCAACACGCCCAGATCGTTGACGCCCTCCAGCAGGATGACATGGCTGACTCCCGGCCGACCGATCACGTCACGGTCGAACCGCGCCATCAGATTGGGGCCCAGCCCGTCGAGCAGCACGCGGTTGCCACCGATCCCGGCATTGACCACCGAAAAGCGGCGCGTCGCGGCGTTCCCGGCCAACCGTCGGGCGAAATCGTCGGGCCAGCGGGTGTTGCTGTCGTCGGTGATGCCATAGCCGTCGGTGATCGAGTCGCCGATGGCGACGATCGTCGCCGTCTGCGCCGCATCGCGAACCTCGACGTCGGACAACGTCCACCAGCCGCCGATCTTCTGCGCATCGGCGAGCTCGGCACGCTGCGTCGCGTCGCCGGCGGACAGATAGGTCGTCGATCGCGCGCCCGAATGGCCGGTCGGCATGGTCAGCCCGTCGGGAAAGAACAGGCTGACGGTCACGTCGCCACCCGCCGTCACGGGCAAGGCGATGGGATCGGAATAATATTCCGCGCCCGGAGGAATGATCGCGTCGGCCGCCCCCGCGAAGCGGACCGGCAGCGGCGCGGTCACCGTCGATCGTCCGGGCGCGCCCAGACCGATCGTCGCCGCACCGATCCGCAGCGGCGTGGTGCCCGCGATGTTGGACAGGCGCAGCCGCAGCGTGCGACCGCCGGCGGTCAGGTGGACGATCTGGCGGATGGTGGCGGGCCCGACCTTGGCGACCTTTTCGGCATTGGCCCCGTCGATCCGCATCTGCGACGAGCCCCAGGCGGGGGTCCAGCGCGGCCCCTGCGCCGCCGCGCCGCCACTTACCGCGATCATCAAGGCCGCTGCCGCCGTGAAGCCCCAACGCGTCATGCTCGATCCTCTTCCTGTCCATCCGCGCTTGCGGCGCGCTATGTGGTAGCGATATCAGAGGCACCATCAAGGGAAAACACCCGCCGCCCGCCGGGCGAGACGGGATCGGAGAGACGATGCGCCATTTGCTGATATCGACCGCGCTGATCGCGCTGTCGCCCGCCGCCGCCCAGGCCGCAACCACCTGTGCAAAGCCGGTGGCGGCCTGCGATCATGCGATGCCGGGGGCCATGCCGCTGCTCGTGCCCGGGAGGGCTACGACCATCGTCGTCGATGACGGCGACGAGCCCGGCGTCCGCCGCGCCGCACGGGATGTGGTCGCGGACCTGAAGGCGGTCGGCGGCGGCCAGGTTCGGCTGGCGAGCGACACGGCGGCGGGGGCGACCGTCATTGCGGGAACGCTGGGGCATAGCCGGCTGATCGATGCGCTGGTCCGCGCCGGCAAGCTGAACGTCGGCGGGCTGGCGGGCCAGTGGGAGGGCTATGTCGAACAGGTCGTCGACAACCCCATGCCCGGCGTCGCGCGCGCGCTGGTCATCGCGGGCGCGGACCGACGCGGCACCATCTATGGCCTTTACGATGTCAGCGCCAAGGCCGGGGTCAGTCCCTGGACCTGGTGGGCCGATGTGCCGGCACAGCGTCATCCGACCCTGTACTTGACGGCCGGGCGGGTCGCCGATCACCCGGTCGTCAAATATCGCGGCATCTTCATCAACGACGAGGAACCGGGTTTCGGTGGCTGGGCGCGCACCAGGTTCGGCGGGGTCAATCACCTGGCCTATGAGAAGGTCTTCACGCTTCTTCTGCGCTCCAAGGCCAATTTCCTGTGGCCGGCCATGTGGGGCAAGTCACTGTGGGAGGACGATCCCGCCTCCGCCCCGCTGGCGCAAGAGATGGGGGTACTGCTCGGCACATCGCATCACGAACCGATGCAGCGGGCGCAGATCGACTGGAAGCGGCAGGGCGGCGGGGCCTGGGACTATAATCGGAACGCCCCGGCCCTGCGGGCCTTCTGGCGGCAGGGGATCGAGCGGCGGGGTAAGGCGGAAGATCCCGTCACGATCGGCATGCGGGGCGATGGCGACGAGCCGATGACCGAGGGCACCGCCACCGACCTGCTTCAGCGCATCGTCGCCGACCAGCGCGACATCATCGCCCAGGTCACCAAGCGACCGGCGGCGGAGACGCCGCAGGTCTGGGCGCTCTACAAGGAGGTGCAGGATTATTACGACAAGGGGATGCGCGTTCCCGACGACGTGACCCTGCTGTTCGCCGACGACAATTGGGGCAACATCCGCCGCCTGCCACCCTTGGGCGAGCGGCGCGCGGGCGGGGCGGGCGTCTATTATCATTTCGACTATGTCGGGGGGCCGCGAAACTATAAATGGCTCGACACCAATGCCGTGCCGCGCGTGTGGCAGCAGATGCGGCTGGCGAGCGATTACGGCGCCGACCGGTTGTGGATCGTCAATGTCGGCGATCTGAAGCCGATGGAATATGCGACCAGCTTCTTCCTCGCCATGGCCTGGAACCCCGCGCGCATGGACCTGGCCGCCATGCAGGCCTATCCCACCCAATGGGCCACGCAGCAATTCGGACCGGCGCACGGCCCCGCGATCGGGGCGCTCCTCACCCGCTATGGCCAATTGGCCAGCCGTCGCAAGCCCGAGCTGATCGACGCGACCACCTATGGTGTGGCCGATGGCGGATGGGCGCGCGTGCTGGGCGAATGGAACGCGCTCGACACCGAGGCGCGCCGGATCGAGCGAACGCTGCCCGCCCGGTCGCGTGATGCCTATTATGAACTGGTGCTTCACCGCGTGGAGGCGATGACCAACCTGCATCGCCTCTATCAGGCCGTCGCGGCGAACCGGGCGGCGGCGAGTGCGGGGGACAAGGCGACGGCGGAGCGGATGGCGGTCGCCGCGCGCGGCTATTTCGCGCGCGACGCCGCGATCCGGCGGCGGTACGAGGTGGAGACGGCGGGCGGCAAATGGCCGAGCATGATGGCGCAGACGCATATCGGCTATACCGGCTGGCAACAGCCGGACAGCGACGTGATGCCCGCGCTGGCCACGGTCGACAAGCCGCTGCCGCTTCCCGCCGTCACGCCGACCCCGACGCGGCGGATCGCCGCCGATAGCGGACGGCCCGTCGATGGCGCGGGCATCCGGTGGCAACGGGTGGCGGGCTTCACCGCCGAGGGCGCGGCGATGGTCGCCACCCCCGCCAGCGCCCCCATCATCGAGCGGCCGGGCGGGAACAGCCCGCATATCGTCTATGACCTGGTCCAGGACCGCGCCGGGGCGGTGACCGTGGGCGTCATTGCCGCGCCCGGTCTCGACATACGCGGCAACGGCAAGCACCGGGTCGCCGTCTCGCTGGATGGCGGTGCGCCGATCATGTTGAACCTGATGGCGAACGAGACACCGCAACACTGGGAACGCTCGGTGATCGAGAACCGGCGGGTGGCGACCACGACGCTGCCCGCTGTCGCGGCGGGGCGGCATCGGCTGACCCTGTGGCTGGCCGACCCGGACGTGGTGGTCGAAGGGCTGACGTTGGAGCCCGCGCCACGCTGACCCGCGTCAGCCGCCGCGCATCATCCGCATCGCCTGGGCCCGGAGCATCCCGATATTCTGCGGGCCCTCGCCGAGCACGCCGTGCCGCTCCTCGGGCAGATGCGCCAGAGGATGACCATCGGGGCGAAAGACATAATGGTCGAACCATGCCGCCCAGGCGGCACGCTCGGCCGCCGGGCGCGCGGCGATCGCGCTCATCGCCAGCAGCATCGTGACGAAGGGCTGGTCGGGGCCGACCGGGAACGCGTCCCACCAATAATTGACGAGCAGGTTCAGCGTGCCGCTCGCCTCCACCCGGTGCCACCAGAGCTTGGGCATATACAGTGCGTCGCCCGGCCCCAGATCGACGGTGATCGCACGCGCGGCGGCGCGGGGAAAACGGGGGTAGCGCGGATCGCCGGGTTCGGCCTCCGCAGCCAGCGCGACCGGCTGGCCCGCCATGGTGTGATCGATCGGCCCAACATACAGGTCGCCGATGGCATCGGGCGGATACAGGGTGAAGCGCCGCCGCCCTGCCACCACGCAGGCGATATTGTCCAACATGTCATAGTGACAGGCGATGGTCGACGCATGGCCGATCCAAAGCCGGGGCGAGACACCCCCCGGCGCGAAGGGCAGGGGATTGTCGGCGGCCAGGCCGGGCAGGAAGATTTCGGTCGGCAGCGACCCGGCATAGACGCTTTCGTGCGCCTCACCCGGCCGGGTGATCCGCGCGACCGCATCGCCCAACGACATGCGTTCCCGCCGGAAATTGAAGCCGGCGAGATCGTCCGTATAGCTGTAGCGCCCCGCGATCGCCGCATCGCCGACAAAGGCCTCCACCGGGTGTCCGGCATCGAATTGCGCCAGATAATCGGCCAGTGCCCGCCCGTCCCCGGCCGCACGCGCGATCGGCCAGTCGGCGACGGCGCCACGGATCACCACCGGGCGGCACGGCTCCGCGACCATCCGGCGAAACGTCGCCGGATCGGTCAAGTGCGTGCGATCGATCGCGATCGCCTCCTCGCTCACGCCGCCAGTCCGCTCAACCGGTCGTTGCGCCGGCGGGCGAGGGAGGGAATGTGGCGCACCGAATTGGTCTGCGCATAGATGAGTTGCAGGTCACCCGACCGGAACAGCGCGAGCGCGACATCGTCGGGCAGGGCATGCAAGGCGTCGAGGCTGATCGTGTAGAGCGCGTCGAGTTGCAGGCTCTCGCCATTGTCGAAGCGGAAGCTGAGGTCGATCGGCTCGACCAGCTTGTGGTGCAGCAGCGTCGCGACGAAACGCTCGGTTTCGGGCAGCCCCTTGTGCAGCCGGCGCAGCGCGGCCTGCACCCGCTGCAACATCGGCGTCGGTGCGCCGTCTCCGTCGAACACCCGCTCGCCCTCGGGCTGGCGTAGCGCGGGGTGGTCGGGATCGATCGCGATATTCTCGCCCGAGACATAAAAGCCCTGCCGCTCCAGGTCGGCGGCGCGATAGCCGGCGAGTTCGCGGTCCGGGCCGAGGCACAAATTCTCATCGGGCAGCAATCCCATCAGCGCGCCGGGATACAGGCCGCCGGTGTCCGGGTGCCGCGTGAACAGGATCGGATAGGTAAGCGATGCCGCCGGAAACTCGTCGGCCACCAGTTGCACGAAATGCCGCGTCCTGTCGGGGGCGGTCGAGACGCGCAGGTCGGCGTGACGAGCGCTGTCGAGCAATTCCATGTCGGCCATGATCACCGGTTCCTTTCGCGTCGCATCCCCTCGATACCCCGGGCGGTGCGATGCCGGCCGGGGCGACGATAGCGGGGTTGTTCCCTGCCCTCCGGCCATCGTCAACCATGGCGGATAGCCTCAATCCGATGCTCTGACAAATTGCTTGTTATAGCGCTATCATGAAGCTACCATCGGGCATCATGCGAGTGGTACGGCGACATAACGCCGGCTTCGCATGCAACGATAGACACAAGGAGAGGGGAAGATGGTGGATCACACTGCTTTCATGGGCGCATGGACTGCCCGGCGCCGATTGTTGACCGGCGTTTCGCCGCTGATGGCCCTGGCCATCCTGTCACCCGCCACCGCCTATGCCCAGGCTGGCAATGCCGCCGGCGCGACGCGCCCGGACGTGGCCGTCCAGGCCAATACGACCACAGCGCAGCAGGCGGGGTTGCCGCAGGATCAGGCGACCGCGCCCAGCGAACAGGATAACAGCCCATCGCCCGCCGGCGGGGTCAGCGAAGGCGAAATCGTCGTCACTGGCCTGCGCAGTTCGCTCCAACGCAACCTCGACATCAAGCGGACCGCGACCGGTGTCGTCGATGCCATCTCTTCGGAAGATATCGGTAAATTTCCCGATTCGAACGTCGCGGCGTCGCTCCAGCGCCTGCCCGGCGTGTCGATCCAGCGCTCCGGCGCACGCGGCGAGCCGACCGGCATCACCGTTCGCGGCTTCGGCGGCGACTTCAACACCACCCTGTATGATGGCCGGCGCATCTCGACCGCGACGGGTGGTCGCCAGATCGACTTCAGCACCGTTGGCTCGGACTTTATCGGCGGCATCAGCGTCCTGAAGACGCCCGACGTATCGCTCGCGTCCAGCTCGATCGGCGCGACCGTCGACATCCAGTTCCCCAAGCCGTTCGACCGTCCCGGCTTCCGCGCCGCGGTCAGCGCCTCGGGCTCGTTGCAGGACCGTGCGGGCCATGTCGTGCCGACGCTCGGCGCGCTGGTCAGCGACACCTTCGCCGACGATACGATCGGCATCCTGTCGAGCTTCATCTACACCCGGCGTGATACCGATACCAATCGCGTCTTCGTCTCGGGCTGGCCGGGCAACGGCTTCGCCCCCTGCCAGTTGCAGGGCAGCACCGCCGCCACCTGCGCGCCGACGAACGACCTCAATGCCGCAGCCTCGGACCGGCGGACCCTCACCGGCTGGTTCCCGCAGCAATATGGCGCGGAGCAGCAGCGGGTGCAGGACGAGCGCGTCGATGGCCGTATCGCGCTGCAATGGCACCCCTCGGACGGGGTGATGGTCACGCTGGACAACAACTTCTCCCGCCAGTCGCTGAACACCGATGTTTACGGCTTCGGCGTGTGGTTCAGCCAGGAGTCGTTGCGCAACGTCAAGCAGGACGCCAACGGCACGGCGGTCAGCTTCACCCAGGCGGGATCGCCGACCGACTTCGTCTCCGCGCGCAATCGACAGATCCTTCAGACCAACCAGACCGGCCTGAACGTAAAGTGGGACGTGACCGAGAAGCTGACGGTCGAGGCGGACGGCGCCTATGCCAAAAGCTGGCTGAACCCCGGCAACGTCATCGGCAGCCAGAATGGCGACATCGGCTATGGCGGTCGCCTGGGCACCAATCTGGGCTTCAACATCACGGGCGACAGCAACAAGGCGTTCCCGACGATCAGCAATTTCGGCCCTGCCGGCGATGCGGCGCGCTGGGCCGACCCGGCTCTCATCGGCTCGCACGTCACGGTCAATCAGACCCAGCAGAATACCGACGAGCTCAAGCAGTTCCGCGGCGTTGCGACGTGGAAGGAAGACGATATCACGCTGAAGCTGGGCGGCCAGTATCTTGAGGACAGCTTCCGCCTCCTGAACCGCAGCACGTTCACCAACAATTTCTGGCAGGCCTATTCGGGTTACGGCACGCCATCAGGCCAGGGCGGCGGCGTCTCGCCCCTGCCGTCCAACCTGTATCAGGGTTCGATCAGCCTCGACAATTTTATCCCGGGCTTCGCGGGCGGCCTGCCGCCCTCGCTGCTGATCTACAGCCCGCAGGCCTATCAGGCTTATCTGTCCAGCCTGGGTAATCCCTATGCCCAGAATATTCCGGGCTTCAATTATCCGGGGCCGACGGACACGGCGAACGGGCTGCGGGACTTCCGGGGCCAGTTCACCGAAGCGGTCGACCCGGCCAGCGTCCTGGCGGTGAACGAAAAGACGCTGTCCTTCTTCCTCAGCGCGGCGATGGAAGGCCGGATCGCCGAAATGCCGCTGCATGTGGCGTTTGGGGTTCGCACCGAGAACACGCGTCTGCGCGCGACGGGGCAAGGCCGCCAGCCCACCTCGATCACGCGCAGCACCACCGATCCGACGCTGCTGACCATCGGCTTCTCCGATACGCAGCCCGTGTCCAGTCGCAGCAGCTATACCTATGTGCTGCCATCGGTCGATGCGCGACTGGAAGTGACCGACAATCTGCAGTTGCGCTTCGATGCGTCGCGTACGCTGACCCGGCCGGGCCTCAACCTCCTGAACCCCGTGCTGAACGTCGGTATCGGACAGCGTGTGGGGGCCCTGTCGGGCAGCGGCGGCAATCCCAATCTGCAGCCCTATCTGGCCGACAATTTCGACGTCGCGGCCGAATGGTATTATCAGCGCAACTCGTACCTTGCGGTCGACTTCTTCCTGAAGAATGTCAGCAACTTCATCGTCGGTGGCGTGACGCGCCAGACGGTGAACGGCGTGATCGACCCGACCACGGGTCAGCCGGCGAGCTTCGCCATCTCGGCGCAGGTCAACGGGCCGGACGCGACCGTACGTGGTGTCGAAATCGCCTGGCAGCAGGTGTTCGGCGACAGCGGCTTCGGCTTCCAGGCGAACGCGACGCTGGTCGATACCAACAAGCCCTATGACGCGACCAACATCTCGCAGACGGGCTTCGCGGTCACGGGCTTGGCGAATTCGGCCAATTTCGTCGGCTTCTACGACAAGAACGGCTTCCAGATCCGTACCGCGCTCAACTGGCGTGACGAATATCTCGCGGGCTTCGGCCAGAACCAGAATACCGGGGCGTACGGTGCCGAGCCGACCTTCGTGAACCAGAGCTTCCAGGTCGATCTGACCAGCAGCTATGACGTCACCAAGGACTTCTCGGTCTTCGGCGAAATCCTGAACCTCAACAACAACAAGCAGAGCACGCATGGCCGGTTCAAGAACCAGCTGCTCGACGTGTTCGACTATGGCCGGCGCTTCACGCTCGGCGCGCGCTACCGCTTCTGACGATAGCGCGAGGGCGGGGATGTCGGGCTTCGGCTTGACATCCCCGTTCGCTTTTGGACCTTTCGACCCATGGTTCAGCCCATCCAGAATATTGTGATCGTCGGCGGCGGCACCGCCGGTTGGTTGACCGCCGGCGTCATCGCCGCGCGGCATCAGGGCCGGCGGCCGCATGGCTTCACCGTGACCTTGGTGGAATCACCCAATGTCCCGATCATCGGGGTGGGCGAGGGGACCTGGCCGACGCTGCGCACGACCCTGCGCAAGATGGGCGTGTCGGAGACCGCGTTCTTCCGCGAGTGCGATGCCTCGTTCAAACAGGGCGCGCGTTTCAACCGCTGGACGACGGGTGCGGCCGATGACGGCTATTACCACCCGCTGATGCTGCCGCAGAGCTTCGGACAGGTGAACCTGGCTCCGCACTGGCTGGCGGCGGGCGAGGAGGGCAGCTTCTGCGACGCGGTGACGCCGCAGGGGCGGATCTGCGACGCAGGGCTGGCACCCAAGACGATCGCGACGCCCGAATATGAGGCGCTGGCCAACTACGCCTATCATCTGGACGCCGGCAAGTTCGCCGATTTCCTGCGCCGCCATTGCTGCGAGCAATTGGGCGTTCGCCACGTGCTGGCCGATGTCGAAGAGGTGCTGCTGACCGAGCAGGGCGACATCCGCGCGGTGCGCACGGCGCAGGCGGGCGAGGTGACCGGCGACCTGTTCGTCGACTGCACCGGTTTTCGCTCGCTATTGCTCGGCGAGGCGATGGGGGTGCCGTTCAAGCCGCTGGGCGATGTGCTGTTCTGCGATACCGCGCTCGCCATCCAGGTGCCCTATGACGATCCCGAGGCGCCGATCGCCTCGCATACCATCTCGACCGCGCAATCGTCGGGCTGGATCTGGGACATCGGCCTGCCGACCCGGCGGGGCGTGGGGCATGTCTTTTCGAGCAGCCATATCGGCCGCGACGAAGCCGAGCGCGAGCTGCGCGCCTATCTGGGCGAGGCGGGGCGTGACCTGCCGGTGCGCGAACTCAAGATCCGCGCCGGTCACCGCGAGCGGTTCTGGGAGCGCAACTGCGTCGGTGTCGGGCTGGCGGCGGGGTTCCTCGAACCGCTGGAGGCGTCGGCGATCGTCCTGATCGAACTGTCGGCCAAGCTGATCGCCGAGCAGATGCCGGCGTGCCGCGAGGTGATGGACACCGTCGCCAAGCGGTTCAACGACACGACCCTGTATCGCTGGGGCCGGATCGTCGATTTCCTGAAACTGCATTATGCGCTGACCCAGCGGACCGACAGCGACTTCTGGCGGGACAATTGCCGGGCCGAGACGATGCCTGATCGCTTGCAGGAGCTGATGACGCTGTGGCGCTATCAGGCGCCGTGGATGCATGACGAGTTCGACCGGGTGGAAGAAGTGTTCCCCTCGGCCAGCTATCAATATGTCCTGTACGGCATGGGCCAGCGCACCCAGATCGCGCCGGGCAGCCTGGCGGCCGAGACGATCGTCGCCGAGCGCGCGCGGCGGGAGAATGACGTGCAGACCGGTCGGATGCTCGCCGGTTTGCCCAAGCACCGTGATCTGATCCGCAAGATCGTCGAGCGGGGGCTGCCGACAATCTAACGTTTCGCGTGGCCTTCGACTTCGCTCAGGCTGAACGGAGCGAAGTCGAAGGCCAAGGGAAGACGCGTCGACTCCGCCCGGCGGCCTTACCGCCCGGACAGCGTGAAGCTGTCGACATCCATCCACCCGCCCTTGGCACCCGGATTATAGCAGAACAGCGCATATTGCTGTCCCTGGAACGTCCCCGTCCGCCAGTCGAAGGCGAGCGGGAAATCACCCCCCAGCGTGCGCCAGTCGCGCCCATCGACGCTATAGGCGACGCTGCCCCGATCGGTCTTGAAATCCATGTCGGTGCGCAGGAACAACCGCTTGGCGGTGATCGGCTGCGCGTCGACCCGGACGTCGGTCTTCTGGGTGTCGGCCAAATCCTCGATCACGCGCATGGTCAGCGTCAGTCGACCATCGCGTCCCCGGCCGACCGCGATATGGCCGTTATATTTGCCGAAGGTGCCGAAGCCGCACTGATCGCCGACGGCGATATGCGACGGGTCGATCGCCACGATCCCCCGGCTGAACGGCCCCTGACCCTTTTGCAGCAGGGTGTTGCGCGCGCTCCACAGCGTGTACGCCTGACCCGCGCGCAGTCGCATCCAGCCCGGCCGCTCGGTCAGCGACCAGCCGCTGGCGACGGGATTGTGGTTCCACTGCCATTGCAGGCCCAGCCTGGGCTTGGTGAAATCGTCCGAGGCGGGGAGCAGGCTGACCGGCTGACCCTGGATCGGCTTGGTCGCGGTGGCGGGCACACGGCCCGGCGCGTCCGGCGTTCCCCAGACCGGCCAGCCGTCCTTCCAGAAGACGGGGCTGATGTTCGTCATCCGCCCGACCGCACCGGCATCGATCATCACGAAGCCATAGTCCGTGCCATCGGGCAGATCGACGATCGCACCCTGATGGCCGCCCGTCTTGTCGTCGATCTGGTCGCGCGTCTCCCATGGCCCGAACAGGCTCTTGGCGCGCGACACGGTCATGCCCAGCCGCCGGGGAATGGCGTTGAACATGTAATAGGTGTCGCCGCGCTTGACGAGCTTCGAGCCCTCGGCACCCTTGTTGAAATAGACGACACGCTTGTCGGTAACGGTGCGCAGATCCCGGTCGAGACTGAGCAGCGTGTTGGTGCCGTCCGATCCGACCGAGGTCATGATATAGGCGCTGCCATCGGTGTCGAAGAACAGCCCCGGATCGAAGGCCGCCTCGCTGATCCGGTTCATCGTCCAGGGGCCGCGAATGTCCTTCGAGCGATAGATGCGCGTCTTCTCGCCGACCGGCGTCACGGCGATATAGAAGACGCCGTCGCGGTAGCGCAGGCTGGGCGCGAAGATGCCCTTTCGGTACGCGCCGCCCTTCTTCAGATCATATTCGGGCAGCCCCTCCAGCCGGTCGATGACATGGCCGACGAAGCGCCAGTTCACCAGATCGCGCGACGTCATGATCGTCAGGCCGGGGACATTGGCGAAGGTCGTGGTGATGAAATAGAAGTCCCCGCCCACCCGGATGATGTCGGGATCGGGATAATCGGCATAGAGCGGCGGGTTGGCATAGGTGCCGTCACCGCGATCCGATTGCCACGCTTGCGCGGCGACGCTGGCGGACAGACCCGCCAGCGCCGCTGCCGCTACGAGGGCAAGAGCCTGCCTGCCCCTCATTTCGGGTTATAGGCATAGGGGCCGATGACCGTGCCGACGAACCCGCCGGCCTTCGCGGTGCTCAGGAAGCGCACGTCGAGATCGGATTTCAGCGTCATGGTCTTGCCGCCCGCACGGTAATCGAAGCTCATCGTCCCGCCCTTGGCATGGATGGTCAGCGTGACCGGGCCCTTCGCCGCCAGGGGGGCGGAGGCGATCAGCGTTTCGGGTGCGGCCTCGTCGCGCGTATTCTTGCCCTGGCGCGTATAGAGCGCGATGCGTGGCTGGCCGTCGATACGGGTCAGGCCGAAGAACAGATAGGCATAGTCGTTCTGCATCGCCGCCAGGCCGGCTCTTGCGCCGTCCTTGGTGGGCATGAAGGTGACGGTGGTCGCGACATCGGCGACCGCATGCTGCTGTCGCCGTCCGACGAAGGCCGGCACGCCGCTTCGGTCGCCCAGCGCCGCACCGCCATCCATCGACAGCCGGCCGTTCGCCACCCGGTAGAAGGGCGTCCTGGGTGTGCGGACGCCGATCCATTGCATGGCGAGCCTGTCGCCATCGAAACCGTCGACATAGCCGAAATCGCCGCTGGTCGGCAGTTTCGGTGCCGGGCTGGCGGGCAGGTTTGGCTTGGCATGGGTCCAGGGTACGGGCTTGCCGCGCTCCAGGATCATCGGCCAGCCGTCCTTCCAAATGACGGGCAACAGGAAGGTTTCTCGCCCGATATTATAGAAGTCATCGGCATAGGGCCGGGTCGCCAAGAAGGTCGCCCACCAGTCGCCATTCTGCGTCTGCACCAGTTCGGCATGCCCCGCCGCGCTGATCGGATGCGGGCGGCCGGGATCGAGATCGCGTTGGGTCAGGATCGGATTGCCGGCGAAGGGCACGAACGGCCCGCGCAACGCCTTGGCGCGCAAGACGACCTGCGAATGGTTGACGCTGGTCCCGCCTTCCGCCGCGGTCAGATAATACCAGCCGTCCTTCTTGAAGATGTGCGGCCCCTCGATCCAGACCGGCTTCTTCGACAGGTCGACGCCGCCGTTGACCAGCTGCGTGCTCTCGCCGACCATCTTGCCGGCGCGCCAGTCATATTCCTGGATCCAGATGGCGCGGTGGCCATCATAGCGCGGCGTCTCGTCGGGCGCGCGGTTGTTGACGATATAGGCGCGGTCTCCCTCCCAGAAGATCGACGGGTCGATCCCCTCGAAGGGCAGCCAGATCGGGTCGGACCACGGCCCGGCAGGGTTCCTGGCGGTGATGACGAAATTGCCCCGGCACTGAACGCAGGTGTTGACGATGTAGAAGGTGCCGTCGTGATAGCTGATGTCGGGCGCGAACACCGCCTCCGAAATCGCCCGGCCCGAGAAATCGAGCTGCCCCGGCCGGTCGATCGCGTTGCCGATCTGCGTCCAGTTCACGAGGTCGGTCGAATGGAAGATCGGCAGGCCCGGGAAATGCGCGAAGGACGAATTGACCAGATAATAATCGTTGCCGACGCGCGTGACCGACGGATCGGGGTAATAGCCCGACACAATGGGGTTCAGATATTCGCCCGGCCCGGCCTTCACCTGCTCCAGCGAGCGGCCCTGATAGCGGAAGTCGTCGAACTGCGCGGTCTGCGCCACCGCCGGACCGGCGAGGGCGACCGACAAGGCCAGAAGCGTCAGGCGGCGGATCATGCGATGCCCTTTCGGATGGGTGCGGCGCGCAGGGCGTCGGCGATGGCGCTGCGCAACGGCTTGGAATGCAGGTCGTCGTCATAGGGCAGGGGCCGCTGGGCCGCGCCATCGGTGCGGGGCATGAAACCCTGCAACCAGCTATGCTTGTCCCACAGGCCCCAGGTCAGGAACTGGTCGAGCTGCGGATAGGCGAACATCCGGTCGAGATAGTCGCGCGCCACGGCGGCGACCTGCGCGTCGCGGCGTACCGGATCGCGTGGCATTTCGCGGTCGTTGACGTCGAATTCGGTGATGAGCAGGCGATAGCCCATCGCGACCACCGCGTCGACGAACTGCTTCCACTCCGCGCGCTGGGTGCGTGAATGGCTGCCGTCATTACCCAGATGGCTCTGGATGCCGAGCGCGTCGACGGGCACCTTCTCGCGCCGGAACCGCTCCAGCAGCCGCAGGACGCCCGCACGGTGTTTCTCATTGCCGACCTCCCACGACATATAGTCGTTGTAGACGCGCTGGGCGTGGGGGGCGTGTTCCTTGGCCGCCTCGAACGCGATCTTGAGCGCGTCGAAGCCCAGCGCCTGGGTGAAGACGGTGTCGCGGATCTCGCCGGTCTTCGGGTCGATCGTCTCGTTGACCACGTCCCAGGAATAGATGCGGTCGCCGAAATGGCCGGCGACCCGTGCGATATAGGCGCGTAGCCATGTCTCGGCCCCGGTCGCACGCACCCGCTCGGCCAGCGCTGGCGAGATATATTTGTTATAGTTCCAGAGCAGCGTATGTCCGCGCAGCTTCATGCGGTGATCGCGCGCATAGGTGGCGATGGCGTCGGCGGGCCCGAAGTTCAGCGTCTTGGGATCGTTGCCGAGGACATAGACCTTCATCTCGTTCTCGGGCACGAGCACCGCACATTCGCGGGCGACGATCGCGCCATAGGCGGGGTCGTGGATGGGCGAGGACCGCCCGGCATTGATCGCGGTGCCGAACAGGATGCCCTTGGCCGCCGCCAGATCCTTGAACGGCGCATCGGCCTGCGCCATCAGTTGTGACGGGAGCGCTCCCATCATCAGGCCGCCGGTCATCCCGACAAGTTGTTGCCGACGCGTCAGCATCGGGCCTTGCCCCTTGGGTTCCATAACCCTTTCCTATTGATTTGCTCGGACCTTTGCACGGATGTTCTCCGACGGCAAGGCCATGAGGGAGCAACAAAATCCCGTCAGTCCAGCAACCTGGCGTCGCCCCACGCCACCGGCAAGGCGGCGTCGGGAGCGCTATCAGAGCGCGCGACAAGCTCGATAAGCTTGCGGCCGCGGACATCGGCCTCGATCGTGGCGGGCGGCTGGTTCAGCGCCATGGGCTGCGACCGCGTCAGAAGGCGTCCGTCGCCATATATCTCGAACACCACGCGCCGGCCGCGTGCGGTGGCGGAATCGTCGATGCCGACCGTGGCGACGAAGCGCGACTGCCCCCGATTGCGCACCTCCAGCCGGGAATTGGCGAGGACGCCTATCCCGGTATCATAGACCTTGCCCACCATCCGCAGCGGTCGGCCGAACGGCGTGCGATCGGCCTGCGCCCCGCCCCAGCCGCCATATTGCGGGAAGTCGCCCGGCCCCTTGGTCCCGCCCCAGGGGCTGAGTTCATGATGGATGGTCGGATCGCCCTCGGGCGTGACGACCCCGTCCTGGGCGGGGTTCACGTCGCCCGGCGTCTCGGACAGATAATGGCCGCCGGTCAGCCGCCGGGTGCCGGTGACGCGGTAGATCAGCGTCTGGTGCGGCGCGACGGTCAGCTTGGCGTCTCCGGTGAAGCTCGTCTTCCGTCCCGTCCACAGGTCGGTCATCGCCACCGGCCGGTCGCCGCGCAGCTTCAGGTGATCGGCGGTCAGCACCGGCTGGATCGTCGATGCGGTGCGGTTCAGGATCGCCACCGCCTTGTCGCCATTGGCCAGCGTCTTGACGAAAATCTGGACATCGTCCGACAGATAGGCCGGCACCGCCTGATGCCCCGCCGCATCCTGGTTCAACGCGATGATCGCGCGGTTGCCCAGGAGAGTCAGCTGCTCGGCATTGGCCTTGCGCAGGTCGAAGCCGATCAGCAGCGGCGCGTTCATCATCGCCCAGAGCGCGAAATGCGAGCGCGCCTCGGTCATATGACCGGCGTCGAATTCGCCCGATCCGATGAACAGCATGTCGGGATCGTTCCAGCTGTGTGGATGGGCATAGAGAGCGCGCGTCGAACTGGTGTCGAAATTGGTCAGCATTCGCGACCAGTGCGCGGTGATGTCGTCGCTGGTGCGCGAGACATTGCCGATCTGCTTGCCCCAGTTGCGCACGTTGGACGATCCCCACAGGCATAGCGAGAACAGATAGTCGCCATCCGGGTTCTCGCGCTTCAGGGCGGTCGCGACCTGTTCGTACAGCGCGCGGACCGCCGGTATGTCGGTCCGGGCCAGCGAATTCATGTCGATCAGTGGAGCCAGTTCCCGGTAATCGCCCTTGCGGACATGGTCGCTGTTCTTGCCCAGACCCCGGATGCCGCAGCCATCGACCTTGATATAATCGAAGCCCCATTCGCGGAAATACAGGGCGATGTCCTGGTCGATATGGCCGTACAGCCCGACCTCGCGCTCGGCGATCGTGCCCTCCGGCTGGTTGGCGAAATTGGGGGTATAGACCTGGCCGCAACTGTTGCGGCCGATGTCGGAATAGATGCCCGCCTTGAACCCCATGGCGTGGAGGCGGTCGGTTAGCGGGCGGAAGCTGGTCTGCTGGTTCGGCCCGGCGGCGGCGGACGGGAATTTGTCCGCGCGGATGACCAACCGGCCGTCGGGCTGGCGTCGCCGCAGCCACCAGCCGTCATCTATATTGATGTAACGATAGCCGGCGGCGGCCAGCCCCTTGTCGATGATCAACTGCGCCGAGGCCATGACCTTTTCCTCGTCGACATCGCTGTTGAACGCGTTCCAGCTGTTCCAGCCCATCGGCGGCAGCGCGGCCTGACCGTCCTGGTTGGCGCTCCATCGGCCGGTCGGGGCAAGGGGATCGGGGGCGGTCGGCACGCTCTGCGCCACCGCGGCGGAGGACAGACATGCAAGCGCCATCGCGCCCGCCCGATAGGCCATGTTGATCCGTCGCATTCCTCACCCGTGTCGTTGTCGTTTAGCGCTATCTTGTCGGACTAAAGTGCCGCTGTCCAGCCAAGCCTGTCAGATCACCCGTTTCCTTTGGCGGAGGGTGGACAGCGATGGCGAACGTGATACCGTTAACAAAAAACATGCGACGGGAGTGGACGGGCATGAAGGCATGGCGGGTGTCGATGCTGGCGCTGATGATGGCGGGATCGCAGCAGGTGGTGGCGCAGCAGGCGGCCAAGCCGGCGGGGCAGGACGCGGAGGCACTCGCCGCCTCGCTGGTCGGTCGGATGACGACCGAGGAAAAGCTCCATCAGTTGCTGAACACCGCGCCGGCCATTCCACGTCTGGGGGTACCCGCCTATAACTGGTGGACCGAGTCCCTGCACGGTGCACTGGGGCCGGTGCCGACGACGAACTTCCCGGAGCCGGTCGGCCTCGCCGCGACCTTCGACGACGCGCTGGTCGGCCGCGCGGCGCAGGCCATCGCCGGGGAGGTTCGCGGGCTTCACGCTCTGGCGCGCACGACGGGGCGGATGGGGCGGATCGGCACCGGGCTCGATACGTGGTCGCCGAATATCAACATCTTCCGCGATCCCCGCTGGGGCCGGGGACAGGAAACCTTTGGCGAGGATCCCTTCCTGACCGCGCGGATGGGCGTCGCCTTCGTGCGCGGCATGCAGGGGACCGATCCGGCACGCATCGACGTCGTCGCGACACCCAAGCATTACGCGGTGCACAGCGGACCGGAGTCCACCCGCCACGAGGCGAATGTCTATGTCTCGCGACATGATCTGGTCGATACCTATCTGCCCGCCTTTCGCGCCGCGATCGTCGAGGGTGGGGCCGGATCGATCATGTGCGCCTATAACCGTATCGACGGGCAGCCGGCCTGCGCCAGCGACATGCTGCTCAAGACCTATCTGCGCGGCAATTGGGGTTTCCGGGGCTATGTCGTCTCCGACTGCGATGCGGTGAAGGACATCGACGCCAATCATCATTATGCGCCCGATCCCGCTACGGCGGTCGCCGCCGCGATGCGCGCGGGCGTCGACAATGAATGCAACAATGCGACGCTGACCGATACCGACGGGCTGACCAATCCGTATCGCGATGCGCTGGCACGCGGGCTGATCTCCATTCCCGATATCGACCGGTCGCTGACCCGCCTGTTCGCCGCACGCTATCGCACCGGCGATCTGCCCGGCCTGCGCCCGCTCTCCACGCACACGGCGAGCCCCGCCGACATCGATACGCTCGCCAACCGTGCGCTGGCGCTGGAGGCGGCGGAAAAGAGCCTGGTCCTGCTGAAAAACAGGGGCGTCCTGCCGCTGAAGGCCACGGCGCGGATCGCGGTGGTCGGGCCGCTGGGCGATGCCACGCGGGCGCTGCGTGGCAATTACTCCTCGTCGCTGTCGGGCCCGGCCTTTTCGGTGGTCGAGGGGTTGCGCCGCGCGATGCCAGGGGCGCAGGTGCGCCATGTACCCTTCGCCGAGACCTATACCGATGGCGATCCGGTACCCACCAGCGCGTTGCGGACGCCCGATGGCCAGCCCGGTCTGCTCGCCCGCTATTACAACGTCGTCGGTCTCATACCGCAGCGCTTCGCGCCCGGCGCACTCGATGCGTGGATCAAGGCGGCGACCTTCGAGGATCGCCCGGTCGTCACCCGCGTCGAGGCCAATGCCGCGTCCCGCAGCCTGGACCTCTCCTCGGTCCGTGACGTGCACCGTGCGGTGTGGAGCGGCTTTCTCGTGCCGCCCGAGACGGGCCGCTATCGCCTCGGCATCGCCGGGTTCAACGGCGCGATGACGTTCGACGGACAACCCTTTGTCGACCTGTCCAAGGCATCGTGGAACAGCCTGCCGACGATGCGCACGGTCACGCTGGAAAAGGGTCGCCGCTATCCGATCACCGTCTCCACCGAGGCACGCATCCTGACCGGCATCAATCTGGTCTGGAAGCGGGTGTCGGACGACCCGGCCGGCGAATTGCGCGCGGCGGCGAAGGACAGCGACGTGCTGGTAGCGGTGGTCGGTCTGACCTCCGACCTGGAGGCGGAGGAAGCGCCGATCGCGGTTCCCGGGTTCAAAGGCGGCGACAAGACGACGCTCGATCTGCCCGCCGATCAGCAGCGGCTGCTCGAACAGGCCAAGGCGATGGGCAAGCCGCTGGTCGTCGTCCTGATGAACGGCAGCCCGGTCAACCTGGCCTGGGCCAAGGCCCATGCCGATGCGATCGTCGAGGCATGGTATCCCGGACAGGCCGGCGGGCTGGCGGTCGGCAATGTCCTGTCGGGCAAGACCAACCCCGCCGGGCGTCTGCCGCTGACCTTCTACCGCTCGGTCGACGATCTGCCGCCGTTCGGCGATTACGCGATGAGGGGGCGAACCTATCGCTATTTCACGGGCACGCCGGTCTACCCCTTCGGCTATGGCCTGAGCTACACCAGCTTTGCCTATAGCCCGGTCAAGCTCGTGCCCGCCGCGACCGGCGCGCAGGACGGACTGACCGTGACGACCGAGGTGCGCAATACCGGACGGCGCGCGGGGGACGAGGTGGCGCAGCTCTATCTCAATTTTCCCAAGGTCGACGGGGCACCGCGCGTGGCGCTGCGCGGGTTTCAGCGCGTTCACCTGGCGCCGGGCGAGCGACGGACGCTCCGCTTCACGCTCGACCCCCGCGATCTCAGCGCGGTGGATGCGGACGGCCACCGGTTGGTGATGAAGGGCGACTACCGCGTTTCGGTCGGCTCGGGCCAGCCGGATACCGGCGTGGCGGGGCAAGCTACGCGCTTCGCCGTCGCGACATCCCGCCCGATCGCCCAGTGAGCGGATTTCCGATCCTCCCCGCAAAGGAGAGGATCGGACCGGCGATCAGGCGAAATCCGCCTCGCGCAGGCGGATGGGGCGTCCGGGCACCAGCGTGACCTGAGCCCGTCGATCGCCCAGCCGCACGAGGCGTTCGCCCGCGAGGTCGCCGGTCAGCATCGCCGAGACCAGTCGCCCGTCACGCCAGCGCAGATCGACCCGGCAGCGTCCCCGCGCGTGCAGTCCGCTGACCGATCCGGTCGGCCACGCACGGGGCAGGGCGGGGAGCAGGAGTAGTTCATCCCCACGGCTCTGCATCAGCATCTCGACCACGGCGCGCGTACCGCCGAAATTGCCGTCGATCTGAAAGGGCGGGTGCGAATCGAACAGATTGGGATAGGTGCGCTGCGGCCCCAGCAGATAGGCGATGATCCTGTGCGCGTGTTCACCATCGTGCAGACGCGCCCATAGGTTGGCGCGCCAGGCGGTGGCCCAGCCGGTCGACTGGTCGCCGCGCGTCTCCAGCGAGTGCCGCGCCGCCCGCGCCAGTTCGGGCGTGCCATCGGGGGTGATCTGATCGCTGGGGAACAGCGCATAGAGGTGCGAGACGTGGCGGTGATGCGGGTCGGGCGCGTGCGCGTCCCAATCCTCCTGCCATTCCTGCAATTGCCCGTCACGACCGATCCGGTCGGGGGCGAGCCGGGCGCGGGTGGCGCGCACCTGCGCCGCAAAGTCGGCATCGATGTTCAGGATCGTGGCGGCGCGGGCGACCTGGTCGAACAGGTCGCGCAGGATCTGCTGATCCATCGCCGGCCCCGCGCAGATCGAGACGCCGGGCGAATGTTCGTTCTCGGGCGAGACCGAGGGGCTGGTGACCAGCCGCCCGGTCTTCGGATCGCTTTGCAGCGTATCGACGAAGAACAACGCGACCCCCCGCATCAGCGGATAGACCGAGGCGAGGAAGGCCGGGTCGCGATGATAGTCGTAATGCTCCCACAAATGGGTGCATAGCCACGCCCCGCCGGTCGGCCACATGCCCCATGGCGCACCGTCGATCGGCGCGGTCGCCCGCCACAAATCGGTGTTGTGGTGACAGACCCAGCCGCGCGCGCCGTACATCTCGCGCGCGGTGCGCTCGCCACTGACCGCCAGTTCGCGCACCATCTGCACAAGCGGCGCGACACATTCGCCAAGCCCGGTAGGCTCGGCGGGCCAATAGTTCATCTCGGTATTGATGTTGACGGTATATTTCGAGCCCCAGGGCGGGTCGATACTCTCGTTCCACAGCCCCTGGAGATTGGCCGGCTGTCCGCCCGCGCGCGATGCGGCGATCAGCAGATAGCGGCCATAGTTGAAATAGAGCGTGGCCAGCGCGGGGTCGTCGACGGCACGGTCCGCGCGCACTCGCTCGTCGGTCGGGCGCGCGCCTTGCGGACTGGTGCCGAGGTCCAGCGCGACGCGGCGATAGAGCCGGCGATGCTCGGCCAGCGCGTCGGCAGCAATCCTTGCCGGCCCGCGCGACCGGGCCCGGTCGATGGTCTGCGCGACGGTCGCGCGGGGATCGCCGGCCAGATCGCCCAGACCGCGACGACTGGTCGCCATGGCGAGGAACAGCGTCACCGATCGCGCCCCGCGTACCGCCAGCGCTTCGCCCGCCGTCACGGTGCCGCCGCGCGTCACGATACTGAGTTGCGCCGCGAAGCGCAGCGCCGCCTCGACGCCGGCATGGTCGGCATTATGGCCGGTCAGGGTCAGCCGATCCCCCGACGCCTCCACTCGCACGTCCCGTTGTGGCGAGGACAGGGCGATATCCAGATCGAACGGCCGGTCGGCCTCGATCCGCATCATCAGGACCTGATCGATCGGCGAGGCGATCACCGTCCGACGGTGCGCAACGCCCTTCGCCGTAAACCGCGTGGTCGCCGTCGCGGTGTAGAGGTCGAGCTGGCGATGATAGTCCTTTGCCGCACCGTCGGTCAGCCCCGGCCAGCTCAGGATCAGGTCGCCCAGCGGCTGATAGGGCATCTGCGTGCGCGGCGTGCCGATCAGCGTGCGGTCGGCGAGCGCCTGCGCCTCCTTCAGCCGGCCGGCCGCGATCAGACGCCGCACCTCGGGCAGGGCGGCCCGCGCGGCGGGGTTGACCGGGTTATACGGCCCGCCCGCCCATAGGCTGTCTTCGTTCAGTTGCAGTCGTTCGCGCGCGATGCCGCCAAAGACCATCGCCCCCAACCGGCCATTGCCCACCGGCAAAGCCTCGGTCCACGCCTTCGCCGGCGCGCGGTACCACAGGCACTGGGTCGGATCGGGCGCGGTGGTGGCGGCCGCGCCGGCCGGCTCGGCCAGCGCGCCGCCTATGGCCCCCGCCGCGAGACCTTGCAGCACGCCGCGTCGCGACGTGCGCATCAGCGGCGCCCCGCCGGCTGACCCACCAGCGCCTTGCCGAAGAAGGGCAGGACCTTGTCCTGGAAGCGGATACCGATGCGGTTCACGTGATCGCCGTCATACACCTCGAACCGGTGGGCGATGCCATACCGGTCGAGCGCGGCATGAAGCGCTTCGGCATCCGGCTTCAGCCCGTCCTGCGATCCGACATCCAGGCCGATGGCGCGGAAACTGCGCAAGGGGGCGACATATTGATCGACAAAGGCCAGCGGCGTGTTGGCCAACCATTTCGCCATGATATCGTCACGCAGCTTGCCGTCCTTGACGGGCAGGTCGAGATACAGCGGCGGGTTCTTCGGGTTCGGCGACCAGGCGGCCGACGCCGCCAGCATCGCGCGCTGGCCCCAGTTCAGCTTGGCCGAGTCCTTCGGCGAGGTCAGGCTGGTGAGCGCCGCCTCGTTCTGCGCATCGGGCCGCGCCATGGCGCGCGGCGACAGGCAGCATGGGCTCATCATATAGATGGCGCCGTACATCTCGGCATGTTTCATCCCGATCCGCGCGGTGCCATAGCCGCCCATCGAATGGCCGATCAGCCCGCGCGCCTCGCGCCGGGCTATGGTGCGGTACCGGGCGTCGATCGCGGCGATCAGGTCATGGCTGACGAACCGCTCGAAATCGCCGACCGTCTGCGACGAGGAATACATCGATCCGTTATGCATCGTCTTGCTGTCGGGAAAGACGATGATCATCGGCGCCACGCCGCGCGCGAAGGCACCCTCGATCGAGCCGGGCACATGGATTTCGCTGGTCCACTGCTGCGCGCCGATGGAATAGCCGTGCAGCGCATAGACGACCGGAAAGCGGCGCGTCTTATCGGCGGCATAGCCGGGCGGCAGAACGACGATGACGTCGCGGTCGGCGCTGTTGCCCTCCAGATTGCCTTCGATCGCTGCCGAATGGACCTTGATCCGCTCGATCGTCACGGGCTTGGCACCGGGCACGGCAGCGGGCGACTGGGTGGCCATCTGCGCCGGGGCGGCGGCGAGCGGCATCAGCGTCAGTGCGGCGGCCAGCATCCACCGGGCGCAGGAAGGGCGTTGGGCCATGCGTGTCATCCTCTGTCCTGGGTTCGCGCCGACTTGGAGGTGTCGGTCCGCTTCATTTGTCTGGGTATCGTTACCAACAGTTCGGGATGCGCCTTGTCAAGGCGTGGGATGGGGGATTCCCATGGCCTTCGACCGGGCTCAGGCTGAACGAGGGGCGGGACACAATTTCCTTTCCCCAACGCCGTTCAGCCTGAGCGAAGTCGAAGGCCACGCCCAACCCTAACTCATCGCAAAACGCCGAACCGGCCTTGCATCCAGCATCCTGATAGCGCTATCGTCCGGTCAAAGCTCCGAAGATGGAGCGTTTGGAGAGGAAAAGCGATGAAGCGCTTGATGATGGCCGGCGTGGCCGTTCTGGGTCTGTGCACGGCGGCCTGTGGAACGTCGCCCGAGGCGGGCAATACCGCGCAGGCGAACACCGCCACGGCCGCGAACGACGCCAACCCGACCGCGCCCGATGGCCGTCATTACCTGTCGCAGCCGCTCGTGCGTGACATCTTCACCGCCGACCCCTCCGCGCATGTCTGGAACGACGGGAAGATGTACATCTATCCCAGCCACGATATCCCGACCGAGACCAAGGACGACGATCTCGGCAACCAATATGCGATGCGCGACTATCGCGTGTTGCGCATGGACGAGCCAGCCGGTCCCGTCACGGTCGGCCCCGTCGCGCTGGACGTGAAGGACGTGCCCTGGGCCTCGCAGCAGATGTGGGCGCCCGACGCCGCCTATAAGGACGGCACCTATTATCTCTATTTCCCGGCGCGCGATAAGACCAAGGACCGCAACGGCCTGGGCGCGTTCCGCATCGGCGTCGCGACCTCGAAGAACCCGATGGGGCCGTTCAAGGCCGAGCCGGAGGCGATCCCGGGCAGCTTCTCGATGGACCCGGCCGTGTTCCAGGATGCCGATGGCACGGCGTACATGTATTTCGGCGGCATCTGGGGCGGTCAGCTTCAGCGGTGGAAGAACGGCAAATACGATCCGAACGGCAGCGACACCGACCTGAAGCAGGACGACCAGCCCGCCATCTCGGGCAAGATCGCCAAGATGAACCCCGACATGAAGACTTTCGCCGAGACGCCGCGCGACGTCGTCATCCTCGACGAACAGGGCAAGCCCGTGCTGGGCGGCGACCATGACCGTCGATTTTTCGAGGCGTCCTGGGTCTTCAAGCGCGACGGCAAATATTATTACACCTATTCGACCGGCGACACGCATTTCCTGAATTACGCGATCGGCACCAGCCCGTACGGGCCCTTCACCTACAAGGGGCATATCCTGAAGCCGGTGCAAGGCTGGACGAGCCACCATTCGATCGTCGAGTGGAAGGGCAAGTGGTGGCTCTTTTATGCCGACACCCAATTGTCCAACAAGAACCATCTGCGTAACGTCAAGATGACCGAGTTGAAGTTCAACCCGGACGGGACGATTCCAACGATCGATCCGTTCGTAAAGTAAGGATCGCGGATGTTTTTGGGCATCGATATCGGCACGTCGGGCGTGAAGGCCGTCGTGCTGGACGAACATGGCGTCGTAGTAGGGCAGGGGACGGCGGCGCTCAGTGTGCAGCGTCCCCGGCCGCTCTGGTCCGAACAGGACCCGGAGGCATGGTGGCAGGCGACGGCGGCGGCCGTCCGCGCGATCGATCCGGCGGTGCGCCGGTCGGTGCGCGGCATCGGCCTGGCCGGCCAGATGCACGGTGCCACGCTGCTGGGCGCGGACGATCAGCCGCTGCGTCCCGGCATCCTGTGGAATGACGGGCGCAGCCATGCCGAGTGCGCGGAGCTGGAGGCCAAGGTGCCCGATCTCCACCGGATCGCGGGCAATCTCGCCATGCCGGGCTTTACCGCGCCCAAGCTGCTATGGGTCGCGCACCATGAGCCAGAAACGTTTACGGCGATCCGTACCGTTCTTTTGCCCAAGGATTATGTCCGCTTGCGGATGACGGGCGAGAAGGCATCGGACGTGTCGGACGCGGCGGGAACGCTGTGGCTGGACGTCGCGGCGCGCGAATGGAGCGACGAGATTCTCGCCGCCACCAGCCTGACCCGTGAACAGATGCCGCAGGCGGTCGAGGGCACCGCGCAGACCGGCCGCCTACGCGCCGAGGTGGCCGAAGCCTGGGGCATCGACCAGGTGCCGGTCGCGGGCGGCGGTGGCGACAATGCCGCCGGCGCGGCGGGCGTCGGCGTGGTCAAGGACGGCGATGCGTTGCTGTCGCTGGGCACGTCGGGAGTGATCTTCGCCGCCACGAAGGCGTTCCGCCCCAATCCCGCCGGTGCCGTGCACGCTTTTTGTCACTGTCTGCCCGATGTCTGGCATCAGATGTCGGTGCATCTCTCGGCCGCCGCCTGCATCGACTGGGTCGCGCGGTTGACCGGCACGCCCGGTGCCGCCGAGCTGTTCGCCCGCGCCGAAAGCGTAGGCCCTGCGAGCGGCCCGGAAATCTTCCTCCCCTATCTGTCGGGTGAGCGGACGCCGCATAACGACGCCGAGGTTCGCGGTGCGTTCTTAGGGCTGGACCACGACACCACGCCCGAGCGTTTGGCGCAGGCGGTGCTGGAGGGCGTGGCCTTCGCGCTCGCCGATGGCCTGTCGGTGCTGCGCGACGCCGGAACCGAGCTGTCCCAGCTGTCCGTCATCGGCGGTGGCGCACGTTCGTCCTATTGGGGCCAGACGCTGGCCGCCGCGCTGAACGTCGAGCTCGTCTATCTGAAGGGTGGCGAGGTCGGCCCCGCGCTGGGTGCGGCGCGCCTCGCCCAGCTGGCGGTCGATGGCGGCTCGCCGGAGGATGTCTGCGCGCCGCCACCGGTCAGCCACACCATCGCCCCCGACCCCGCGCTCGCCGAGCGCTTCGCCCCCAAGATCGCGCGTTTCCGCGACAGCTATTCCCGTATCACTCCGAGGAACTTCTGACATGGCTACCGACTTTTTCGCCGACATCCCTACGATCGCCTATGAAGGGCCGGACAGCGAGAACGAGCTCGCCTACCGCTTCTACGACAAGAACCGCGTCGTGCTGGGCAAGACGATGGAGGAGCATCTCCGCTTCGCGGCCTGCTTCTGGCACACCTTCTGCTGGCCGGGTTCGGACGTGTTCGGCGGTGGCACCTTCAATCGCCCCTGGCACGCGGGCGCGAACGACAGCGCGGCCGCCGCGCAGAAGCGGGAAGTCGCCTTCGACTTTTTCTCGAAGCTCGACATCCCCTATTACTGCTTCCACGATGTCGACGTGATGGCCGATGCGCAGGGCGTCGCCGAGCATCGCCGCTATTTCGCCGAAGCGGTCGACCATCTTGAAAAGCTGCAGGCCTCGTCGGGTCGCAAGCTGCTCTGGGGCACCGCCAACCTGTTCAGCCATCCGCGCTTCGCCGCCGGTGGTGCGACCAACCCGGACCCCGAAGTCTATGCGTTCGGCGCGATGCAGGTCCGCGACGCGCTGGAAGCGACGCATCGTCTGGGCGGCGCCAACTATGTGCTGTGGGGCGGTCGCGAAGGTTACGAGACGCTGCTCAACACCAACATGAAGCGCGAGCTGGACAATCTGGGCCGCTTCCTGACCCTGGTCGTGGAGCATAAGCACAAGATCGGCTTCAACGGCACCATCCTGATCGAGCCGAAGCCGCACGAGCCGACCAAGCATCAGTACGACTTCGACACGGCGACCGTGTACGGCTTCCTGAAGGCTTACGGCCTCGAAAACGAAGTGAAGGTCAATATCGAGGCGAACCACGCCACGCTGGCGGGCCACACCTTCGAGCATGAGATCGCAACTGCAGGGGCGCTGGGCATCTTCGGGTCGATCGACGCCAATCGCGGCGATCACCAGAATGGCTGGGATACCGACCAATTCCCCAACTCGGTCGAGGAACTGACGCTCGCCGTGCTGGAGATCATCCGCGCGGGCGGCTTCACCACCGGCGGCTTCAACTTCGACGCCAAGGTCCGTCGTCAGTCGATGGACGCGGTCGACCTGTTCCATGGCCATGTCGGCGGGATCGACGTGGTGGCCAAGGGGCTGCTCAACGCCGCCGCGCTGATCGAGGACGGTCGCCTCGATGCGATCAAGTCCGAGCGTTATGCCGGTTGGGACGCCGAGTTCGGTCAGCAGGTCGGTGGCCTCGACCTCGCCGGGATCGCCGACCTCGCCGAACAGAAGGCGATCGACCCGAAGCCGCGTTCGGGCCGTCAGGAGCGGATGGAGAACATCGTCAACCGTATCGTCAACAAGTGAGCGGTCGGGCCGGGTGATCCGGCCCGCCAAGCATGAAAAAGGGGCGCGTCCGGTGATCGGGCGTGCCCCTTTTTCTTACCGTTCCGCGTGGCCTTCGACTTCGCTCAGGCTGAACGGGGGCCATGGAATGCCCAAGTGTCAACACCCGTTCAGCCTGAGCGAAGTCGAAGGCAAAGGGAGTCACGCCGCCCCGTACGGACGGCGGGAAGGGTTCGATCAAGCCACCCCGTTCACCGCCATATCACGCAGCGCGTCGTGGAAGCGGGCAACCTGCGCCACATTGAACCCGGCGATATTGATGCGTCCCGATCCGGCCATATAGATGGCGTGCCGGTCGCGCAGCCATTCGACCTGGGTGGGCGAGAGCGGCAGGGTGGCGAACATGCCCTTGCCATGCGCGACGGCGCCCAGATCGACGGTGCCGATCCGGCCTCCCTCGGCGAGCATCGCACGCAGGGACGCCAGGCGCTGGCGCATCGTCTCCAACTCGTCGCGCCACTCGGCGGTCAGGGCGTCATCCTCCAGGATGACACGGACGATCGCGGCACCATGATCGGGGGGCATCGACCAATTGGCGCGCGCCAGGGCCAGCAGATTGGAAAGCACCACGCCGCCCGTCTCCGCGTCGGCCGACGTGGCGAACAGCGCGCCCGTCCGCTCCCGATACAGCCCGAAATTCTTGTCGCAGGAATAGGCGAGCAACGCATCCGGCACGGCCGCCAGAATGGCGCGCGCGCCGTTCGCGTCCGTGTCGAACCCGTCGCCCAGCCCCTGATAGGCCAGATCGACGACGGGCAGCAGCGCGCGCTGGGCGATCCGATCGGCGATGGCGGTCCAGCCCGCCGCGTCCGGGTCGATCCCGATCGGATTGTGGCAGCATCCGTGGAGCAGCACCGCGTCCCCGGATGTCGCGGCGTTGAGGCCGGCGAGGAAACCGTCGAGGTCGAAACGCTGGCTGGTCAGGTCATAGCAGGGGATCATATGAGGCTCGACCCCCGCCTGGCGGAAGATCGGCGCGTGGTTGGCCCAGCTGGGGCTCCCCATCCAGATTCGCGCGACGCCGGCCCGCGCCAGCAGTTCGGCCGATAGGCGAAGCGCGCCGGTCCCGCCCGGCGTCTGCAAGCCGACGGCGCGGTCCCACGACACGGCATCGCCGATCACCAACCGGCCGAGCGCCGAGACGAAACCGGTATCGCCATCCGGCCCGAGATAGGATTTGCTGGCCTGCGTCTCCAACAGCCGCGCCTCGGCCGCCTTGACCGCCGTCATCACCGGTGTGCGACCCTCCTCATCGCGAAAGACCCCGACGCCGAGATCGATCTTGCCGGGGCGGGGATCGGCCGCGTGCTGGCCGATGATCTTCAGCAAGGGATCGTCAGGTTGGCGGGTCAGGGACGTGAAATGCATGGCGTGGCCTCTTACGGACGAAAGCCGGCACCATAGGGCCACCGGCACGAATTGGAATGTTCCGCCAAGCCGAGACACACGGGAGAAGGGGTTCGATCACCGGACATCGGGCATAAATAGGGCCCGACGGGCTCGGATCGCCGACAGCACGCAACCGGTCGCCGCGTTTTTTCGGGCCGAACGGCCAAAAAATGCAGATATTGATATGCATTATGGCGAGCGGTGCGAATTCGTTCCTAGAAATAATAAGGCAGGGCGGTCGGGCCGGTCCGGCGGCGAGCAAGAACTGACATCCTGACGATGGGATGCATTGCTTGCTCGCGTCCCCTCTAATGTCAGGTTTGGAACAATAGGACCGCCAATGATGTGTGCGACGTCATCACTCGCGGCTGCGTGACCCGATCCGTTCATGGGCCGAGGAAGGAAAGTCTGTGATGAGCATCATGGGGTCGCATAACCGGTACGCCTTCCTCTTGGCGGCTTCACGCCCCCCTGCATCGATCGGCGGAGCTTTGGAGGGCGCCATGGGGGGCGTCGTATGACCCGCACGCTGATACGCCCCGCTACGCCCTTCTCGCCTGCGATCAATCGCCTCTCCAAGCTGGCCGCACTCGATCCCGGGGCATTGGCCGCGCTGGCCGAGGCGGCGTCACGGCCCCAGACGGTACGTCCGCGACGCGAACTTCTGGTCGAGGGGCGCGACGTTACGGGCCCGCAGCTGATCCTGTCCGGCTGGGCGGCGCGGGTTCGCATCCTAATGGACGGGCGGCGGCAGTTCCTGAACTTCCTTCTGCCGGGCGATCTGATCGGCCTGTACCATCACCGGCGGCCGGTATCGCCGACGACCATCGTCGCCCTTACCGAGGTTTCGACCTGCTTCCCGCCCGCCTGGGGCAGTCATGCCACGCTGGACGAGGCCTATGCCGTCAGTCATGCGCTGGACGAGGCGCATCTGCTCGCCCAGATCGCGCGGCTGGGTCGGATGAATGCGATGGAGCGGATCGGCGACCTGATGCTGGAGCTTCACGAGCGTTTGAGCCTAAGCGATCTGACCCAGGGGCGCAGCTATGAACTGCCCATCACGCAGGAGACGCTGGCCGATGCGCTCGGGCTGACGGCGGTGCACGTCAACCGGATGCTACAGGTGGCACGGCGCGCGGGCGACCTGATCTGGTCGACACGTTCGATGACGATCCCTGATCCCAAACACCTTGCCCGCAAGGTCGGACGCGCTCCCGCGAAGGTCGTGGCGTCCTGAACGCTCGGTTCGTCGTTCCGGCATCACATAGCGTGATGCTGTTTGTTGATATACATCAAGTTATTGAAAAACAGTCGTAAAGATCAGGAACATCCTGCCTTGCCCGACGCTGACCGGTCAAGAGCAAGGAGAGTTCGATGTCAGACATCGCCGATCGACCCTTTGACGACGCGCCGGTCACGGCCGCCAAGGACAAGCAGGCCGCCGTTCGGATCGCGACCCACGAGACGATCGAGGAACGCGGTGACAACCTGGCCGCCACCGCGACCACGATCCGCCGCCCGGCCGCCGAGCTTTATGCCTGGTGGCGGGACTTTTCCAATCTCGCCACCATCATGGACAATGTCGAGCGCATTGACGTGATCGATGCCACGCGGTCGCATTGGTTGGTCAAGGCGCCGGGTGGCACGACGGTCGAATGGGATGCGATCGTCACCGAGGAGCAGGAGGGGCGGCTGATCGCCTGGGCCTCCGCCGAGGGGGCCGATGTCGCGAATTCGGGGCGCGTGACCTTCCGCGATGCGGGCGCGCGCGGCACCGTGGTGACCGCGACGATCCTCTACGATCCGCCCGCCGGCGTCATCGGCAAGCTGGTGGCCAAGCTCTTCCAGCGCGAGCCCGCCATCCAGGCCCGCCGCGACCTCGCCCGCTTCAAGCAGCTGATGGAAACCGGTGAGGTGGCGACCAACGCCATGAACCAGAAGCAGTTTGAGGAGCAGGGCGCATGAAGGCACTGACCTGGCACGGCAAGCATGACGTCCGCATCGACAATGTCGATGATCCGGGCATCATCAACCCCCGCGACGCGATCATCAAGGTGACCGCGACCGCGATCTGCGGCTCCGACCTGCATCTGTACGACGGCTATATCCCCACGATGCAATCGGGCGATATTCTCGGCCACGAGTTCATGGGCGAGGTCGTCGAGACGGGATCGGGCTCGAGCCTGAAGAAGGGGCAAAAGGTCGTCGTCCCGTTCACCATCGCCTGCGGCTCCTGCTACCATTGCGGCAAGCATCAATATTCGGGTTGCGAGAACGGCAACCCGGCGGACAATCAGGACATCGCGCGCGAGTTGTACGGCCACCCGATGTCGGCGCTGTTCGGCTATAGCCACATGACCGGCGGTTACGCGGGCGGACAGGCGGAATATGTCCGCGTGCCGTTCAGCGATACCGGCCCGATCGTCATCCCGGACGGGGTGGACGACGAAAAGGTGCTGTTCCTCTCCGACATCCTGCCCACCGGCTGGATGGCGGCGGAAAACGCCGAGATCGAGCCGGGCGACATCGTCGCGGTCTGGGGCTGTGGTCCGGTCGGGTTGTTCGCGGTGCAGTCGGCCTTCCTGATGGGGGCGGAGCGGGTGATCGCGATCGATCACTTCCCGCACCGGCTGGAGCTGGCGCGCAAGTTCGGTGCGGAAACGATCAATTTCGAGCAGACCGACACCTATGACGCGCTGATGCAGATGACCGGCGGGATCGGCCCCGACGCTGTGATCGACTCGGTCGGTCTGGAGGCGCACGGGCTGTTCTTCGACAATGCGATCGACCAGATCAAGGCATCGACCTTCCTGGGCACCGATCGCATCCATGCCATCCGCCAGGCGATCATCGCGGTCCGAAAGGGCGGCCGGGTGTCGATGCCCGCCGTCTATGGCGGCTTCGTCGACAAGTTCCCGCTCGGCGCGGTGATGCAGAAGGCGCTGACGCTGAAGACCGGGCAGACGCATGTTCAGCATTACCTGCCCGGCCTGCTCGACGCGATCATGGAGGGGAAGATCGATACGACCTTCCTGATCTCGCACCGCCTGCCGTTGGAACAGGCCCCCGAGGGGTATCGCATGTTCCATGACAAGCAGAACGAAGTGACCAAGATCGTGCTGAAGCCCGGTCAGTAAAGGACGCGAACATGGCAGACAAACTGGCGATCGTAACCGGTGCCTCGACCGGCATCGGCTATCATCTGGCGGCCTGTGCGGCCAAGGAAGGCTATGACCTGTTGATCGTCGCGGACGAGCCGGCGATCCACGCCGCCGCGACCAAGCTGGCGGCGGAGGGCGCGCGGGTGCAGGCGGTCGAGGCCGATCTTTCCTCGCTCGACGGGGTCGACACGCTGCTCGCGGCGGCGGACGGCCGGCAGATCGACGTGCTGTGCGCCAATGCCGGCAACAGTAAGGGCGGCGCGTTCTTGGACCAGTCGCTGGAGGATTGGCGCCGGTCGATCGACACCAACGTCACCGGCACCGTCTATCTCCTCCAGCGTGTCGTGTCGGCGATGGTCCGGCGGGGCGAGGGCAAGGTGCTGGTCACCGGCTCGATCGTCGGGTTCATTCCGGGCCCGTTCAACTCGATCTACAACGCGACCAAGGCGTTCATCGACAACTTTACCGAGGCGCTGCGCAACGAGCTGAAGGACGAAAAGGGCGTCACGCTGACCACCCTGATGCCGGGGCCGACCGAAACCGAATTCTTCGCCCGCGCCGATATGCTCGATACTAATGTCGGCCAGAGCAAGAAGGACGATCCCGCCGACGTGGCGCGCGCGGGGTGGGACGCGATGAAGGCGGGCGAAGGGCACATCGTCCCCGGCCTGAAGAACAAGCTTCAGGTCGCCGGATCGGGCGTCGTCCCGCAGGCCACGCTGGCCGCGGCGCATCGCAAGATCGCCGAGCCGGGCACGGCCGACCGCTGATCGTTAAGCCAAGGAGACGAACCATGGGTCTGTTCACCAAGGACATCGCGACGCTGGACGATTTGTTCGTCCATCAGTTGCAGGACATCTATTACGCCGAGCATCAGATTCTCAAGGCGCTGCCCAAGATGATCGACAAGGCGACCGACCCGTCGCTGAAGGCCGGTTTCGAACAGCATCTGCGCGAGACCGAGGGGCAGGTCGCGCGGCTGGAGAAGGTGTTCGAGATGCACGGGCATACGCCCAAGGCGGTGACCTGTCCGGCGATCGATGGCATCATCAAGGAAGCCAATGAGGTCGCCGGCGAAGTCGCCGACAAGCGCGTGTTGGACGCGGCCCTGATCGCGGCGGCGCAGGCGGTCGAGCATTACGAAATCGCGCGTTATGGCACCCTCGTCGCCTGGGCGCGGCAGCTGGGGCGCAGCGATTGCGCGGCGATCCTGGACGAGACGCTCGCCGAGGAGAAGGCGACCGACGAAAAGCTCACCACGATGGCCGAAGGGGGCACCAACGCGGCGGCCAGCGCCGCCGAACCCGCCTGACGCCCAGGCACTGCCGCCGGATCACCCTTCCCCGGCGGCGGTGCCGACCTCAGTGCGCGAAATGAGTGACGGCCAGCATCAGCCCGATGCCGCCCAGCGTCGCCAGGCCGGTCTTCAGGCGCGGATCGAGTGCGTGGCTGCGCGGCACCAGTTCGCACGCGCCGATATAAAGGAAAATGCCGGCGAACAGCGCCATCAACGGCGCCAGCATCGCCGCCGGAATGGCCAACCACAGACCGATCAGCACACCCAGCATCGGCGCCACGCCATTGATGACCAGCCAGCGCCGCGCCGCCGCTTCCGACCGGGCCGCAAGGCTGAGGCTGACCGTATTGACCCCGTCGGCGACGTCATGCGTCAGGACCGCCAGCGCGATCATCCAGCCCGCCGCCGTATCGATCTGGAAGGCGATACCGATGCCAAGGCCATCCATCAGGCTATGCAGACACAGCATCGCCGGCCCCAGATCGCCGCGCCACGTCGCCGCCGCCGCGCGCGGAATCTTCGCCAGCACCCGATCGAGCAGCATATAGCCGCCCAGCCCCAGCGCGACGAAGATCATCAGGCTGCGTACCGGCCAACGGTCACCGGCCAGTTCGATCGCCTCGGGCATCAGGTCGAACAGCGCCACGCCCACCACGATCCCGGCGGTCACGCCCAGGATCAACCCGATCCGGTGCCGCAGGCGAAGCGCCAGCAGCCCCCCCGCCAGCGTCGCCATCATCGCCGCCAGCCCGAACGCGATCGGAATGAGCGTCACGATGCGATCCGCCGGAACCGGATATCGGGAATGGGGAGCGATCGCGCCATCCACGCCCCATGGACCAGCGAATGAGACGTTACAAGGTCACACTCATGTAATCCATGCTGAGGGCTATATGCGGTCATTATTCGTACGCCTGTGTCGGCGATCCGATCGCGGACCGCCCACCCGTTTAGTCGAGAGTGCCGGGCATCATCCGCGCGCGATCGCGTCGAGCACGCGATCCGCGACCTCGCGGCGGCAGATCAGTAGGTCGGGCAGAAGCGGGTTCTCGCAATTATAGACCAGCGGGCTGCCGTCGATGCGAGAGGCGTGGAAACCGGCGGCGAGCGCCACGGCAGCGGGGGCGCAATTGTCCCATTCATATTGGCCGCCCTCATGCAGATAGACGTCGGCCCGACCCTCGACCACCGCCATCGCCTTGGCCCCCGCCGAGCCCATCGGGATCATCGTCGCGCCCAGTCGATCACCGACGCAACGCGCGATGTCGGGCGCGCGACTGCGGCTGACGACGACGCGGAGGCCGGCGGGGCAGGGGGGATGGCGCGGGGGCAGGTCATCGGTGGCGAACACCTGATCCCGGTCCGGGACCGCCACCGCGCCCAGCGCCGGGCGGCCATCGACGGCGAGGCCGATATGCACCGCCCATTCGCTGGATCCGCCCGCATATTCGCGCGTGCCGTCGAGGGGATCGACGATCCACACGCGCCGCGCGGCACAACGCGTACGGTCGTCGATCGACTCCTCCGACAGGATGAAGTCGTCGGGCCGTTGGGCGCGCAACCGGTCCAGGATCAGCGTGTTCGCATCCCGGTCCCCCAGCGCACCCAGCGCCGCGCCCTCAAGTCCGCTCGATGCACGAATGGCCTTGAGCAGCTGGCCCGCTTCGACCGCGACGGCGCGGGCGAGTTCGGCGTCGGTCACAGGGCGTAACTCCAGACGCCCAGCACATGCTCGACGATACGCGACGCCGCCTGTTCCGCCGTCTCCTTCGTCGTGTCGATGCGGATTTCGGGGCGCTCGGGCGCTTCATAGGGGCTGGAGATGCCGGTGAACTCGGCGATCTCTCCGCTGCGCGCCTTGGCATAGAGACCCTTTACATCCCGGTCCTCGGCCACGTTGAGCGGCGTGTCGACGAAAATCTCGACGAACTCACCCTGCGGCAGCAGCGCCCGGACCATGTCCCGCTCGGCCTTGAAGGGCGAGATGAAGGCCGTCAGTACGATGAGCCCCGCATCCGCCATCAGCTTGGCGACCTCGCCCACCCGGCGGATATTCTCGACGCGGCCGGCTTCGGAGAAGTCGAGGTCGCGGTTCAGCCCGTGGCGGATATTGTCGCCGTCCAGCAGGAAACTGTGGCGGCCCATGGCGTGCAGCTTCTGCTCGACCATGTTGGCGATGGTCGACTTGCCCGAACCCGACAGACCGGTGAACCAGAGGACCTTGGGCGCCTGTCCCTTCTGCCGGGCATGCGCCTCGCGCGTCACCACGGCGGACTGCCAGTGGACGTTCTGCGCGCGGCGCAAGGCGTGGTCGATCATGCCCGCAGCAACCGTCGCATTGGTCGCGCGGTCGATCAGGATGAAGCCGCCGAGCGCGCTGCCCTTCGCATAAGGCTCGAACACGATCGGGCGGTCGGCATAGACCTCGGCCAGCCCGATGTCGTTGAGCGCCAGCGTATCGGCCGGGCGCTCCTCCTGGCTGTTGACGTCGACGACATGGCGCGGCGGCTGGACGGTCACGCCGACCAGTTGCGTGCCGAGCTTCAACGAATAGCTGCGCCCCGGCACCAGCGGCGTATCGGCCATCCAGACGATCTTGGCGACGAACTGGTCCGCGATCTCGGGCGGGTTTTCGGCCGCCGCGATCACGTCGCCGCGCGAGCAATCGACTTCCTCGGCCAGCACCAGCGTCACCGCTTCGCCTGCGATCGCATCCTGCCGGTCGCCGTCATAGGTGACGATCCGCGCGATGCTGGTCGTCTTGCCCGATGGCGCGATCCGCACCCGGTCGCCGACCGACACCCGGCCGCTGGTGATCAGGCCGGCAAAGCCCCGGAAGTCGAGATCGGGCCGGTTGACCCATTGCACCGGCATCCGGAACGAGGCCGCCACGGCGCGGTCGCCGTCGATCGCCACCGTCTCCAGATGCGGGAGCAAAGCGGGTCCGTCATACCAGGGCATGTCGGGCGAGGCCGTGGTGACGTTCGCGCCAGTCAGGCCCGACAGCGGAATGGCGGTGAAGCGATCGATCCCGATGCCACGCGCGAAGGCGGCATAGTCGGCGACGATGGCGTCGAAGACCGATTGGTCATGGCCGACCAGATCCATCTTGTTGACCGCCAGCACGATCTCCTTGATCCCGACCAGATGCGCCAGATAGCTGTGCCGCCGCGTCTGGGTCAGCACGCCCTTGCGCGCGTCGATCAGGATCACGGCCAAGTCGGCGGTCGAGGCGCCCGTCACCATGTTGCGGGTATACTGCTCATGGCCGGGGGTATCGGCGACGATGAACTTGCGCTTCTCCGTTGCGAAGAACCGGTAAGCGACATCGATGGTGATGCCCTGCTCGCGCTCGGCGGCAAGACCGTCGACCAGCAGCGCGAAGTCGATATTCTGCCCTTGCGTGCCGACCCGGCGGCTGTCCGCCTCCAGCTGGCTCAACTGATCCTCGAAGATCGTCTTCGAATCGTAGAGCAGCCGCCCGATCAGCGTCGACTTGCCGTCATCGACCGAGCCACAGGTGATGAAGCGCAGCATCGACTTGGCGGCGTGGGTGGCGAGATAGGCGTCGATGTCGGCGGCGATCAGCGCATCAGGTTGATAGGCGGTCATCAGAAATACCCCTCGCGCTTCTTCTTCTCCATGCTGGCGGCCTGATCGTGATCGATCGCGCGCCCCTGCCGCTCCGACGTGGTGGTCAGCAGCATTTCCTGGATGACTTCGGACAGGGTGGCCGCTTCGCTCTCGACCGCGCCGGTCAGTGGATAGCAGCCGAGCGTGCGGAAGCGGATCGAGCGGTCGACCGGCACTTCGCCGGGCTTCAGGCGGAAACGGTCGTCATCGACCATCAGCAGCATCCCGTCGCGCTCGACCGTCGGGCGGGGGGCGGCGAAATAGAGCGGCACGATCTCGATGCCCTCTTGCAAAATATACTGCCAGATATCGAGCTCGGTCCAGTTGGACAGCGGGAAGACGCGGATGCTCTCCCCCTTGTGGATACGGCTGTTATAGAGGTTCCACAGCTCGGGCCGTTGCGCCTTGGGGTCCCAGCCATGCGCGGCCGAACGGAAGGAGAAGACGCGTTCCTTCGCGCGGCTCTTTTCCTCGTCGCGCCGCGCGCCACCGAACGCCGCGTCATAGCCACCGGCCGTCAGCGCCTGTTTCAGCCCCTCGGTCTTCCACATGTCGGTATGGCGGCTGCCATGGTCGAAGGGGTTGATGCCAAGCGCCTCGGCCTCGGGGTTGCGGTGGACGATCAGCTCCATCCCCGCCGCCTCGGCCGCACGGTTGCGCAGTTCGTACATGGCCTGGAATTTCCAGGTCGTGTCGACATGCAACAGCGGGAAGGGCGGGCGCGCCGGGAAGAACGCCTTCTTCGCCAGGTGCAGCATCACCGCCGAATCCTTGCCGACCGAGTAGAGCATCACCGGACGCTCGGTCTCGGCGACGACTTCGCGCAGGATATGGATGCTCTCGGCTTCGAGGCGTTGCAGGTGGGTCAGTCCAGTCATCGGATTGTCAGATAATGTCGCCAGCGAACCGCGCGACCAACTTATCCTGTCAATCGCGATAGTCCCGCTCCAGTGCGTCGAGGATTTTGGCTCCCGCCATGAACACCGCGATCGGGCAGGCCGCGAACAGGATCTTGCCCGGCCAGCCCGGATATTGGACCAGATAATGCTGGCCGCGCTCCACCGCGCCGACGCCCAGCCCGTAGATCACGAGAAAGGCCTCGAACTTCGTCTTGATCGTGAACAGGGCGACCAGGCGGGACCACATGGGCATATTTTGAACCCCCATGCCCGCCCTGCCAAGCCTGAAGCTAGGCCAATATGAGACAGTCGAGCGCTTCCAGCAACGCCAGCCTGGCGGCTTCGATCCCGACGATCAGGTCCGGATTCGTAATCATCGCGGGGTCGATCGCCTCGGGCCAATGCCGCTCGACGATCGCTGCGATCCGGTCCAGCCGGGCATGGTCGACCAGGAAGCGGGGATCGACCGTGGCCGGATCGGCAACGACGCGCAGGCGAAGGCACGCCGGGCCGCCACCATTGGCCATCGATTCGCGGACATTGACGACCTCCAGCCGCCGGATCGGCCCATTGCCGGCGACATGCGCCTGCAACCAGCGCCAGACGCTGGGGGTGTCGCGCGCCTCCTGCGGCAGGATCAGCGTGGTTTCGCCGCTCGGCGGAGTGACGAGCTGCGCGTTGAACAGATAGGAGGATATGGCGTCGGCCAGGCTGACCTCGGCGGCGGGAACCTCGACGATCGCCACCTCGGGCATCAGGCGGCGGAGTTCGGCGTATAGCCGGTCGGGTTCGGCAAAGGCCTGTTCGTGGGCGAACAGCACGCGCTCATTTGCGACGGCGACCACGTCATTGTGGAAGGCGCCCGCCGCGATCGCCGCCTCGGACTGGCGGGCGAAAATGGTGCGGTCGGGGGACAGGCGATGCGCGCGGGCGACCGCTTCGCAGGCTTCGCGGTGCTGGCGTGCGGGGAAGGGGCCACCGCCCTCGCCATAGACGAAGACCTCGACACCCGGCCGGTCATGCGCGGCGCACAGCCGCATATGATTGGCGGCACCCTCATCGCCGAACGGGGCGGGCACGGGGGCGTGCACTGCAAAGGCCGGGTCGGCGAAGGCGAGGCGGAGCTGCGCCAGCGTCGCGGGCCATTCATGGCTGCGATGCGGCATGGTGACCAGGTTGGCGACGGTCAGATGGCACCGCCCGTCGCCGCTGTCGGGTGCGGGCGAGACGGTCGCGGCATTGGCCGCCCACATTGCCGAGGCGGACAGCGCACGCGCCTTGAGCACCGGCGAGGCGGCGTCGTAATCGGTCGACAGGCTGCGCAACCAGGGGTGATCGGGACGCGGATGGGGCAGGAATATGCCCTGCACCAGCCCCAGGTCCAGGTTCGCCCGCATCTTGGCGATCCCCTGAAGCGCGGCGGCGCGCGGGTGCGAGACATGGCCGGCGTTGCGCGTCGCGGCCAGATTGCCATGGCTCAGCCCCGCATAATTGTGGCTGGGCCCGATGATCCCGTCGAAGTTGATCTCTCTCAGCATCGTCCTCACCGATCGATATGCAGCACGGTGTCGCCGACGCTCAGGTCGAGCGTGCGCGCGGTGTCTTCCGACAGGATGATCCCGCCATCCCCATCGCGGATGTCGGCGAGTGCACAGCGGAAGTCGGCCAACCGGCCGGCGGCGACCAGGGCTTCCCGGCCGGGCAACGCGTCGATCGCGACGACCGTGCTTTCGCGCGCGTCGCGGATGGTCCGTACGTGATCGGTACGCGCGGTCATGGTCGGGCCGCCGTCGAAAATGTCGATATAATGTTCGAAGGCGAAGCCCTCATTCTCCAGCATCCGCATCGCCGCGCGGCCGGAGGGGTGGGGCAGGCCGATCGCGGCGCGCGCGGTCTCGGTCAGCATCGCGGTGTAGATGGGGTGCTTGGGCATCAGGTCGGCGATGAACTGGTGCCCGTGGATCGCGTTGAACTCGTCCGCCTGCTGGAAATTCATCCCGAAGAAGCGTCCCGCCAGACCGTCCCAGAAGGGCGACCCGCCGGCTTCGTCGATCACCCCGCGCAGCTCGGCCAGCACGCGGTCGGCGAAGCGCGGACGGTTGGCGCGCATGAAGAGGTAGCGGCTGCGGGCGAGCAGCAGGCCCAGGCCACCGGCGCGCTCGCCGGGGTGGAGGAACAGCCCGCCCACCTCGCTCGCGCCCTCCAGATCGGTGGTCAGCGACAGCATTTCGGCGCGGAAGGTGCGGTCGAGTTCGCGGCTGTGCTGGGTCAGCGTACCAATGCGGTAGCTGTAAAAGGGATGCTTCTGCCCGACATGGGTAAAGATCTGGCAGGTGCCGCGCACGTCACCGGTCGCGCGGTCCTCCAGCATCAGGACGAACAGCTCGTCCTTCACCTTGCCGTCGCCATCGCTGGCAAAGGCGGCGTGGCTGCGCGCCAGCTTGGCGGTCAGCGCGCGGCGGTCGGGGGGCAGGTTGGTGAAGCCGCCGCCGGTCAGCTTGGCCATTTCATAGAGGTGGCGAAGGTCGGTATCGACGGCGGGGCGGATGCAAAAGCTGCTCATGCGGCACCAATGATGCGCAGGATGGTCAGCGCCGACAACCCCGCCCGTTCGGGCAGGCTGTCGACCAGCATAAATTCGTCCGGAGAATGGATGGCCCCGCCGCGCACGCCCATCGTATCGACCACCGGGACGCCGGCGGCGGCGATGTTGTTACCGTCGCACACGCCGCCCGTCGCGCGCCAGCCGATGGTCAGGCCCAGATCGGCGCCAGCAGCACGCACCGTCTCGAACAGCCGGCCAGCACCGTCGTCGATCGGCTTGGGCGGGCGGTTGAAGCTGCCATGGACTTCGACGCCGACGTCATGCTCGGCGGCGATCCGCTCGGCGATCGCCTTCATGGCCGGGCCGGTGCGCTCGATCGCGGCGAGCGCGCGCGGACGGAAATTGACGTGCAGCATGGCGAGGTCGGGCACGACATTGTTGGGGCCGCCGCCATCGATCCGCGCGGGATTGACGGTGATGTCGTCGGAGCCGAGCTGCGCGAGTTCGAGCGTGATCCGCGCGGCGGCGACGATGGCGTTGCGGCCCTCTTCCGGGTTGCGGCCGGCATGCGCGCTGCGCCCGCGCACGACGATGGTGAAATTGCCGGTCCCGCCACGCGCGCCCGCCAGCGTGCCGTCTGGCAGGGCGGGTTCGTAGGTGAGGGCGGCGACCTTGCCCGCCGCCAGTCTGGCGATCAGCGCGGCGGAGGAGGCGGAGCCGGTTTCCTCGTCCGAGTTGATCATGACGTCATAGCCCAGCCGCCGGGCCAGCGGACTTTGCTCGACCGCCTGAAGCGCCGCGAACAGCAGGGCAAGGCCGCCCTTCATGTCGGCGACACCGGGACCGCCCAGCCGTTCGGCATCGATCCGGGTCAGCGCCTGAAAGGGATGATCGACCGGATAGACGGTATCCATATGGCCGGTGAACAGCATCCGGACCGGCGCCTCGGGGCGGACCGACAGATGCAGGTGACGGCCATGGCCGATCTCCGTCAGCCGGCCGTCGGCGCCGACGCGCTCGACCCGCTCGGGTTCGACCAGCCGCAGCGTCCCGGGCAGCGTCCCGAATTGCTCGGCCAGCCGGTCGGCCATGACCGCAAGGCCGGTCAGGTTGCGGGTGCCGCTGTTGATCGCGGCCCAGTCCTCGACCAAAGGCAGCATCGGATAGGCGGCGGCGGACGCCACGGCGTCCCGCTCGATCGTCGTCATTCTCTCCATGACCGCCAGCCTAGGCCACGGAAGGGGGTCAGGTGAACCCCAAGGGCGGAAATTAGAAGCTGTAGACGATCGAGGCGCGGCTGATCGTGTCGGTGGTCTGGCGACCGGCCGGCGGCTCGCTTTCATATTGGACGTTATAGGATAGCTGCGCCGACAGCGGCCCCCACAGCTTGGCGTTCAGGGCCGAATTGGCGCTGACCGTGCTGTTGAACTTCTGGACATAGGCCGACGCGTTCTGAGTGACCGAGACGGCTGGGGTCAGTTTCCAGACGAAGTTCAGATTGCCGCGCGCCGCCAAGGCGCTCTCGATCCGGCCGTCGGTGAACTCTGTATGCCGGAAGGCGGGGCCGAGTTCGACGTCGAGCGTCATGCGCGGCTTGCGGATCGCACTATACCCCGCACCCGAAGATGCGGATAAACGGTTGAAATAACCGAGGAACCGGTCACTCTCATATTGCGCCGCGCCGTACACATAGTTGTTGGCACTCAGCTTGAAATTGGGCTCGTAGGAGGCGACGTAATGCTCGCGGCTCGTGACGTCGAAGCTCTCCTGATAATCGCCCTGAAAGCGCAGCTTGTGCCGCCAGCGCAGCCCCTCTCGCGTCAGGTCGACGACACCGGTCAAGCCGATATTGCGGCTGTTGCCCGTGGTTGCGAAACCGCCCAGCTCGACCCGGCCATGCCACAGGTCGAAGAAGGTCGCCTCGCGCAACGTCCGGCTGCGGCTGGCGGTCTTCTCATCGCGCCATACATCGGCCATGGCGTCGATCGCATCGGCCGCCTCGGGCACGGCGTTGCGCGCATATTTGACGACGGTGGTAATGTCGTTCTCGTTCCCGCTGGCGATCGCGGCCTCCAGCATCGCGCGGATCTGGGGCGGGATGAGCGCGGGGTCGGGATCGTTCGGCTCCGCATTGGCGAGCAGGCCGAAGGCCAGAGGGAGGAGCATCAGGCGCGTCGTCATGACAAAAGCCTTATGCGCCGTGCCCGCCGCCCGCCGCGGCGAAATGATCGGCGAAAATCACCAGCAGTTCTTCGTACAGCGACTTCTTGAAGGGCACGATCATGGCGGGCAGCGTGGCCGGCTCGCTCCAGCGCCAGGCGCGGAATTCGGGATGCTCGGTCTCGATGCGGATGTCGGTGTCCTCACCCAGGAAGCGATAGAGGAACCAGCTCTGCCGCTGGCCGCGCCATTTGCCCTTCCACACCTTGCCGATCATGTCCTCGGGCAGGTCGTAGGTCAGCTCGCGCGGCGCACGCGCGATCAGCTCGACCTTGTCGGCGGTGACGCCGGTTTCCTCGAACAGCTCCCGCAGCGCCGCCGTTTCGGCATCCTCACCGGGGTCGATGCCGCCCTGGGGCAACTGCCAGGCCTCCAGCGTCGAATCGATACGCTGGCCGACAAAGACCCGGCCGTCGCGGTTCATCAGAATGACGCCCGCACAGGGGCGATAGGGAAGATCGGTCATGGCTGTTGTCCATTCGCTCGGGCGGTTTCCGCCTCGGCTATCACCGCGCGCAAAGCAAGCAGGAATGCGGTGAGATCCCTCTGGCCCGAGGGGATCGCCTTGCGCAAGGTGGCAAAGCCGTGGATCGTCCCCCCGGCCTCCTGGAACGTGACCGCGACACCGGCGCGGACAAGCGCGGCGGCATAGGCGCGCCCCTGATCGCGAATCGGATCGCATTGGGCGGTGACGATGACGGCGGGCGGCGTGCCGGCCAGATCGCCCCGCATCGGTGCGGCGCGGATGTCGGTCAGGTCGGCGGCATAACAGGCGACGAACCAGTCGAGCATCGCGCGGGTCAGGAAATGCCCCTCGGCAAAGTCTCGCAGCGACGGATGCGCGCGGCCCATATCGGTGGCGGGATAGAGCAGCCCCTGCGCGATCACCGGCACGGCGGCGGGATCGTCGCGCAGACGCATCGCGGTGACGGTCGCCAGCGTGCCGCCCGCGCTGTCGCCCATGACGATCAGGCCGGTCGCCATGCCATCGGTCGCCAGCCAGCGCGCGGCCGCCTCGCAATCTTCGGGGGCCGCGGGCCAGGGATGCTCGGGGGCCAGCCGATAATCGACCGACAGGACCGGCAGGTCGAGCTGTCGCGCGATCTCGGCGGCGAGCGGCGCATGGGTGTCGATGTCGCCTATCACGAAACCGCCGCCATGGAAGAACAGCACGACCGGTCCCGGCGCGCGCGCGGGCGCGGCGTCGAACAGCCGGACCGGTATCGGGCCGTGCGGGCCGGCAACATCGAAGGCGCGGTCGATCGCGAGCGCGCCCACCGGCGGGTCGGTCAGGTCGCGCGCCTGCCGCATCATCCGCCGTGCCGCCTCGGGGCCGAGTTCGTGATGCGGCGGGCCAGGCAGATTGTTGTAATAGCCCAGGAACCGCGCGACATCGGCGCGCAGGTCGGGCAACGGCCGCTCGGGCCTCCTATCGCGGGTCATGGCTTCCTACCTAGGCGTCATGATCCATGTCGTCCATCACCCCGCCTATGTCACCGAGGCCCCCGCACGCTCGACCTATCGCTGGGGAAAGAATGGCGCGATCCGCGACCTGTTGCGCGATCAGGGCGACGCCATCGCCTGGACCGAGCCCGAGCTGATCCCGCCGGCCTGGCTGGAGGCGGTGCACGACCCCGATTATGTCGCCGAGGTGCTGGAGGCGCGGGTGCCGCCGGAAAAGACCCGGCGCATCGGCTTTCCGATCACCGAGCAGGTCGCGCACCGTGCGCGGGCGGTGCCGGGCGGCACCTGGACGGCGGCGATGCTGGCGATCGAGCATGGTTTTGCCGCGAACACCGCCGGGGGCAGCCATCATGCGCTGGCCAATACGGGGGCCGGCTATTGCATCTTCAACGATCTGGCGGTCGCGGCGGTGCGACTGGTTGAGGAAGGGACGGTCGGCCGGATCGCGATCGTCGATTGCGATGTGCATCAGGGTGACGGCACCGCCGCCTTGACCGCCGGCCGGGCGGACATAGTCACCTATTCGATCCATGCCGAGAAGAACTTTCCCGCCCGCAAGGCCCGCTCGACGCTGGATGTCGGCCTGCCGGACGGGGTTGATGACGATGGCTATCTGGAGCAGCTGGCGACGACCCTGATCCCCTTTCTCGACGAGCATGCGCCGGACCTGATCCTGTACCAGGCCGGGGTCGATCCCTTTGCCGGCGACCGGCTCGGCCGGCTGGCGGTCAGCGAGGCGGGGCTGGTGGCGCGCGATAACCTGATCGCCGACCTGGCGCTGGCCCGGAACCTGCCGCTCGCGAGCACGGTGGGTGGCGGTTATGGCGACGACGTCATGGCGATCGCCGAGCGGCATGTCCGGGCGATCCTGACCCTGGGAGGAAGGCTCGGCCAACGGAACCGCACGCCGATCGGCGCGTAGCGCGGGGATGACATCGCCGCATATCGTCTGGTTTCGCCAGGACCTTCGCCTTCACGATCAACCCGCACTTCTGGCGGCGGCGGGGGCGGGGCCGGTGATACCGGTCTATATCCTCGACGACGATGGGCCCGGCGACTGGCGGATGGGCGGCGCGCAACGCTGGTGGCTGCACCACAGTCTGACGTCGCTGGACGACGATCTGAAGGCGCTCGGAAGCCGCCTGATCCTGCGTCGCGGTCCCACCGTTGCGGTACTGGCGGCATTGGTCGAGGAAACGGGAGCCGAGACCATCCACGCCATCCGCCATTACGAACCCTGGTGGCGCAAGGCGGAGGACCAGCTAGGCGATCGTCTATGCCTGTATGACGGCAACCACCTGGCGCGACCCGAATTGGTGACGACGGGCAGCGGCAAGCCGTTTCGCATCTATTCGGCCTTTTGGAAGGGGTTGCAGGAGCATCTTCCCCCCGAACATCCGCTCGATCCGCCCAAGACGCTCTCGGCACCCGCCAAATGGCCCAAGAGCGAGACGCTGAATGATTGGGATTTGCTGCCCACCAAGCCTGACTGGTCGACTGGCTTTGATGCCGACTGGGTGCCCGGCGAGGCGACTGCGCGCGAGCGGGTAGCCGACTTCGTCGACAAGGCGGCCGCTTATGACACCGCGCGCAACATGCCATCCGAGGAGGGCAGCTCGCGCTTGTCGCCGCACCTGCATTTCGGCGAGGTGTCTCCGCGCGCGGTCTGGCACGCGCTTGACCGGACGGCGGAGACCGAGACGTTTCGCAAGGAACTGGCGTGGTGCGACTTCACCGACGGCGTCGTCATGGCGATCCCGGACTATGCCGATCGCAACGGCCGGGATGCGTTCGACAGGATGCCGTGGCGTAAAGGTGCTGAAGCGAAGAAGGACCTGAAGGCGTGGCAGACCGGCCGGACCGGCTATCCGATCGTCGATGCCGGGATGCGCCAGCTTTGGGCGACGGGCTGGATGCACAACCGGGTGCGGATGATCACCGCCTCCTTTTTGATCAAGCATCTGCTGATCGACTGGCGCGAAGGTGAGCGCTGGTTCTGGGACTGTCTGGTCGATGCCGATTACGGCAACAACTCGGTCAACTGGCAATGGGTCGCCGGGACCGGGATCGATGCCAACATGTTCGGCCGGATCATGGCGCCGCTGACCCAGTCGGAGAAGTTCGACGCGGGCGACTATATCCGCGAATGGGTGCCCGAGCTGAAGCACCTGCCCGATGCGGCGATTCACGACCCGGACGAGGCGGGGTGTCGGCCAAAGGATTATCCGGCCAAGATCATCGGGCACCGTGAGGGCCGGGAGCGGGCATTGGCAGCGGGGAAGTCCGTGCGGGGATAGGGCGGGGCGTGCGCTTCGACTTCGCTCAGCGTGAACGGGGTTTAGTACCAACCTCCGTTCAGCCTGAGCGTAGTCGAAGGCCAAGGGAAACGCTCACCGCTTCCGCCGACACGCATCCGAACAATAAACGACCTGATCCCAGTCCCGAGCCCATTTCTTGCGCCAGGTGAAGGGGCGTCCGCAGGCCGGGCACATCTTGCTCGGCAAATCCTGTTTGCGGACGCCATTGGGCATCAGCGGGCTTCCGCGTCCAGGAACGCGGCGACGTCGGCCAAATCGACTGTCTTGTCGAGATAGGTCCGCCCGATGCCCTTGGCGAGCAGGAAGGGCAGGGTGCCCGCCGCCATCTTCTTGTCGTGCTTCATATGCTCGACCAACGTCGCGGACGGTGCATCGATCCCGGCGGCGGCGAGGCCATCGGACAGGCCGACCGCGCGCAGATGCGCGGCCACCCGCTCGGCATCCTGCCGCTCGCAAATCCCCTTGCGTGCCGAATAGCGAAAGGCGAGCGCGCAGCCCGCCGCCACGCCTTCGCCGTGGAGCAGGCGGTCGGAAAATCCCGCTTCGGCCTCCAGCGCATGGCCGAAGGTATGGCCCAGATTGAGCAGCGCGCGGATACCGTTCGTCTCATGCTCGTCGGCCGCGACGATCCGCGCCTTGGCGGCCACCGAATGGGCGATCGCATGGACCCGCGCTTCGGCATCGCCCGCCAACAGCGCAGGCGCGTTCGCTTCGCACCATTCGAAAAAGGCGAAGTCGTCGATCAGGCCGTATTTGACGACCTCGGCATAGCCCGCGCGCACGTGCCGCGCCGACAGCGTGTCGAGCACGTCGGGGTCGATCAGCACCATCGCGGGCTGGTGGAAGGCGCCGATCAGGTTCTTGCCGGCGGCGGTGTTGATCGCGGTCTTGCCGCCGACCGACGAGTCGACTTGCGCGAGCAGGGTCGTCGGGATCTGTACGAAGCGACAGCCGCGCTTGACGATCGAGCAGGCGAAGCCGACCAGATCGCCGATCACGCCGCCGCCGAGCGCGATGACATGATCCGCCCGCTCGATGCCCAGATCCAGCAGCCGGTCGCAGACATGCTCCAGCATCGCCCAGCTCTTGGTCTTCTCGCCCGGTGGCAGGACGATCGCCTCGCTCTCCACGCCGGCGGCGGTCAGCGACGCCTGGAGTGTGGCGAGGTGCGGTCGGACATTCTCATCCGTCACGATCGCCATGCGCCGGCCGCGCGACAGGGGCGCGAGGAACTCGGCGGCACGCGGCAGCAGCCCGGCCTCGATATGGATGGGATAGCTGCGGTCGCCCAGCGACACGGTGACGGTCTTCATCGTCCGATGGCTTTCAATATGGCGTTGACGGTGGCTTCGTGCGGCCCCCGCTTGCTGGAGACATGGATGGGCGCGAGCGAATAGATCGGGTTGCGCACCGCCGACAGTTCGCGCAGCACCTTCAGTGGGTCCTTGCCACGCAGCAGGGGGCGGGTGTCGCGCCGCCGTACCCGCTCGGCCAGGACTTCGGGCGCGGCGTTCAGCCAGATGGCGGTGGCCTGTTCCAGGATCAGCGCGCGCGTCTCGTCATTGATGAACGCGCCGCCGCCGGTGGCGATCACCTTGGGCCGGCCATCGACCAGCCGCGCGATCACGCGCCGTTCGCCGTCACGGAAATAGGGTTCGCCGAATTGTTCGAAAATCTCGGTCACGCTCATGCCGGCGGCTTCCTCGATGGCGTGGTCGGCATCGACGAAGGGCACGCGCAGCCGGTTCGCCAGGCGGCGCCCCACGGTCGACTTGCCCACGCCCATCAGCCCGACAAGCACGATCGGTGAACCGGTCCAGCGTGAATCAACAGGGTTGTGGCTTTGCAACATTGCCGTCTGCGCTATACAGCAGGCGCGCGCCCGGCAACACCGACCGGGCTTTCACGGGTCCATTATAAGGTTTTGCGTTTCATGTCCCGTATGGTCGTTTCGCTCATCATCCTGCTGGTCATCATCGTCGGCGGGCTGTTCTTCCTGTCCGGGCGAGCGAGCGAGCGGCCGACGACCCAGGTCGAAAAGGCGGTCTCGCTTGGCAACCTGCAATAAGCGGGTCCGCGCCTTTCGCCATCTGCCCAGGGCCGTCGCGCTCCTGATGGCGGGCGCGGCCGCGCTGGCCGCGGCGCAGGACCGCCCCGAATCGCTATTGCCCCCCGGGTTCGGCCAGTCGCCGGCCCCCGCCGCCCCGCGCGCCACGCCTC
>NZ_JBNNOB010000001.1:0-103521 GCF_050274375.1 Sphingomonas sp. NPDC019816 | reverse complement strand
TGCGGCGACGGCACCAACGATGCGCCAGCACTCGCCCAGGCGGATGTCGGCGTCGCGATGAACACCGGCACCCAGGCCGCGCGCGAGGCGGCAACATGGTCGATCTGGACAGCGATCCGACCAAGCTGATCGAGGTCGTCGGCCTCGGCAAGCAGTTGCTGATGACGCGCGGGGCACTGACGACCTTCTCGGTCGCCAATGACGTGGCGAAGTATTTCGCGATCATCCCGGCGATGTTCGTGGCGCTCTACCCTGGCCTCGGCGTGCTGAACGTCATGGGTCTTGCGACGCCGCAATCGGCGATCCTGAGCGCGATCATCTTCAACGCGCTCATCATCCCGCTGCTCGTGCCGCTGGCGCTGAAGGGTGTCGCCTACAAGCCGATGGGGGCGGGGCCGCTGCTGGCGCGCAACCTCGCCGTCTATGGCCTGGGCGGCCTGATCGCGCCATTCGTCGGTATCAAGATCATCGACCTGGTGGTCGGTGGCCTCGGCTTGGCGTGAGCTGACGATCATAGCCCCTCCCCTTCAGGGGAGGGGTAGGAGGTGGGGCGTCGCCGCGAACGAAGCGCGTGTGGAAAGGCCCCACCCCAACCCCTCCCCTGAAGGGGAGGGGCTTGAGGAAGGAAATATCATGAACACGGACATTACCTCCGCTTTACGGCCCGCGATCGTCATGACGATCCTGTTCGCGATCCTGCTCGGCTTGGTCTATCCTCTGGCGATGACCGGCATCGGACAGACGATCTTCCCGCATCAGGCCAATGGCAGTTTGGTGCGGGCTGGCGGCCGCGTAATCGGCTCCGAAGTCGTCGGCCAGGCATTCGTCAGCGACCGCTATTTCCAGACGCGCCTCTCGGCGGCGGGCAAGGGCTATGACGGGCTCGCCTCATCGGGCTCGAACCTGGGGCCGACGTCGCAGGCGCTGGCCGACCGGGTCAAGGCCGATGTCGCCAAGCGTCGTGCCGAGGGCGTGACGGGGCCGGTCCCCGCCGATCTCGTCACCGCCAGCGGATCGGGGCTCGACCCCGATCTGTCGCCCGAAGCCGCACTGGCGCAGATCGCCCGTATCGCCCGCGTCCGTGGCCTGGGCGTCGAGCAGGTTCGCGCGCTGGTCGTTGCGCATAGCGAGGACTCGGTCCTGGGCGACCCGCATGTCAACGTCCTCGCCCTCAACCGCGCGCTGGACGCCATACCCGCGCGATGACGGCAGGCGAGCCGCGCCCCGACCCCGACGCCCTGCTGCGCGCCGCCGAGCGCGAGGGACGCGGCCGCCTGAAAATCTTCCTCGGGGCAGCACCGGGTGTCGGCAAGACGTTCGAGATGTTGTCGGAGGGCGCGGCCCGCCGCCGCGACGGCGTCGATGTCGTCGTCGCGGTCGTGGAAACGCACGGCCGCGTCGAGACCGAGGCGCTCTTGCGGGGGCAGGAAGTGATGCCCCGCCGCGCCGTCCCTTATGAGGGGCGCACGCTGCACGAGATGGACCTGGACGCGGTCCTGGCTCGCGCGCCCCGCCTCGCGCTGGTCGACGAACTGGCGCACACCAACGCGCCGGGCAGCCGCCATCCCAAACGCTATCAAGATGTCGAGGAACTGCTGGCGGCTGGGATAGACGTCTATTCGACGGTCAACATTCAGCACATCGAGAGCCTGAACGACGTCGTCGCCAGCTTCACCCGCGTCCGCGTACGCGAGACGGTGCCCGACCGCATATTAGAGGCCGCCGAGATCGAGGTGGTCGACATTCCCCCCGACGAGCTGATCGAGCGGTTGAAGGCGGGCAAGGTCTATCTTCCGCAGGAAGCGACGCGGGCGTTGTCGCACTTCTTTTCCAAATCCAACCTGTCGGCCTTGCGCGAACTGGCGCTGCGGCGTGCGGCGCAGGCGGTCGATGCGCAGATGCTGGACCATGTCCGCAGCCTTGGCGTCGGCGGACAATGGGCGGCGGGTGAGCGGCTGGTCGTCGCGGTCAGCGAATTGCCCGGCGCCGACGAACTGGTCCGCGCGGCCAAGCGCACCGCCGACGCGCTGCGTGCACCCTGGACCGCGCTGTTCATCGACACCCCGCGCACCGCGACTTTGGGCGAGGGGGAGCATCGCCGGCTGGCGGCGACCATGACGCTGGCGACGCAACTCGGCGCGGCGGTCGCCACCGTACCCGCACCGAGCGTGGTCGAGGGCATCCGCGCCTTCCTGACCGACGCACGCGCCACGCAGCTGGTCGTCGGCAAGGCCAAGCGCTCGCGCTGGTTCGAGCTGCGCCATGGCTCGGTGGTCGACCGGCTGGTGCGCGAGACGCCGGGCGTCACCGTCCACGTCCTGCCCGTCGCCGAAGCGCCGCCGCGCCGCGAACGCGTCCGGCGTCGCGGCCAATGGGGGGCGCCCATCGGCTATGCCCTGACGCTGGCGGGCGTCACGGGCGTAACGGCGCTGGCGAGCGCGCTGTTTCATTTTCTCAATCTCGGCAATGTCGCGCTGCTCTACCTCCTTCCGGTCATGGCGGCGGCGAGCCTGTATGGCCTGCGCACCGGTCTGTTCGCCGGGATCGCATCGAGCCTGGCCTACAACTTCTTCTTTCTCCCCCCGGTGGGAACGCTGACCGTCAGCAATCCCGAGAATATCGTCTCGCTCTTCGTCCTGTTGGGCGTCGCCATCGCGACCGGCCAGCTGACCTCGCGGGTGCGGGCGCAGGCCGACCTGGCGGCGGCGAGCGCGCGCGACAATGCGACGCTGGCGGGCTTCCTCCACCGGTTGAGCGGCCTGGCCGACCCGGCCGGGGCGGCGCGGGTGATCTGCGAGGATATCGCCCGGTTGTTCGACGTGCAGGCCGTCCTGCTCACCCCGTCGCCCGCCGGGCTCGCCGTGCAGGCGGCGACCAGACCCGATTACCGGCTCGAGACGATGGAGATGGCCGCCGCCCATTGGGCGTTCGACACCGGCTCACCCGCCGGCCGGGGGTCGGCGACGCTGGCGGCGTCCGAATGGCTGTTCCAGCCGCTCAAGGCGGGCGACCGCACACTCGCCGTGCTGGGGCTGGCGCGCGAGACGGCGGGCGAGCCGGTGCGCGCCGACCGCCTGCCGCTGCTGACCGGGCTGATCGATCAGGCCGCGCTCGTGCTGGAGCGGCTGCGGCTGGAGGCCGAGGTGCGCGACGTCGATTCGGTGCGCACGCGCGACCGCCTGCGCGCCGCGCTGCTGTCCTCGGTCAGCCATGATCTGCGCACGCCGTTGACCGCCGTGATGGCCGCGACGGCGCAGCTGCGACAGGGGGCCACGCCGGAACTCATCTCGACGATCGAGGGGGAGGCGGTGCGGCTCAACCGCTTCGTCGCCAATCTGCTCGATATGGCGCGGGTGGAGGCGGGAGCCCTGAAGCTGAAGATCGAGGCGATCGACCTGAGCGACGCGGTGACCGGCGCGGCGCACGACGCCCGCCGCGCGCTGGAGGGGCATGCCGTGCGGCTCGACGTGCCGCCCGACCTGCCGCTTGTCCGGGCCGACCCGCAACTGCTCCATCACTGTCTGCTCAACCTGCTCGACAATGCCGGACGCTATGGTGATCCGGGGACCGAAATCGTGATCGAGGGGCGGCATCGGCACGGCAGTTTGCGGCTGTCGGTCCTCGACCGGGGGCCGGGCTTGCCACCGGGCCGCGAGGCGGAGGTGTTCGAGACGTTCCGGCGGCTGGAAGGCTCGGACCGGGCGGTCGGCGGCACCGGACTGGGCCTCGCCATCGTCAAGGCCTTTGCGGAGGCCATGGGGTTGAGCGTAGAGGCGGGCAATCGGGAGGATGAACCGGGCGCGGCCTTCACGCTCTGCTTCCCGCGCGATCATATCATGCGCGACCTCTTCATGTGTGATGGGGCGCCGGAGGGAACGGCCTGATGCCCACGACGATCCTGGTGGTGGATGACGAGGTCGCGATCCGCCGCCTGCTGCGCAATACGCTGGAACAGGCGGGGCATCTGGTGATCGAGGCGCGCGACGGACGCGAGGCGCTGGCGCGGGCGGCGGCGGAGCATCCCGACGCGGTGCTGCTCGACCTGGGCCTGCCCGACCGCGACGGGTTGAGCCTGATCCCGCTGCTGCTCGGGACCGAGCGGGTGATCCTGGTCGTCTCCGCGCGCGAGGCGACCGAGGAGAAGGTCGCCGCGCTCGATCTGGGGGCGGACGATTATGTCACCAAGCCGTTCGACAGCGAGGAGCTGCTGGCGCGGCTACGCGTGGCGCTGCGCCACCGACGCTCGGCGGGGGCGGCGCCGAGCGTGGTGCGGACCGGCGATCTCGTCATCGATCTCGACCGGCGGCTGGTGACGCGCGGCGGCGTGGAGCAGCATCTGACGCGCAAGGAACATGACGTGCTGGCGGTGCTGGCCCGACATCCCGGTCGCGTGGTGACGCATGACAGGATCATCGACGCGGCCTGGGGCGGGGACGAGGATCCGCGCATCGATTACCTGCGCATCGTGGTCCGCAACCTGCGCCAGAAGCTGGAAGCGCCGCAGCCGGTGGGCAGCGTCATCGCCAACGAACTGGGTGTCGGGTATCGGTTGCGGGTGGAAGCCTGAAATTCCTCCCCTGCAAGGGGAGGAATATACGTCAGCCGGGCTTCTCGCCGGTCCGCAGGGTCAGCACTTCGACTCCGGTCTTCGTCACCGCGACCGTATGTTCGAATTGCGCCGACAATTTTCCGTCATTGGTCACCACCGTCCAGCCATCCTCGGCGGTCGACACGCGGTGGGTGCCGGCATTGATCATCGGCTCGATCGTGAAGGTCATCCCCTCGCGCAGCGCGGGGCCGGTGCCCGGGCGGCCGAAATGGAGGATGTTGGGCTCCTCGTGCATCTCGCGGCCGATGCCATGGCCGCAATAGTCGCGGACCACCGAACAGCCATGCGCCTTTGCGTGCCGCTCGATCGCCGCACCGATATCGCCCAGCCGTGCGCCGGGGCGGACCTGTCCGATCCCCTTCCACATCGCGCCTTGCGCGACGCGCACGATCTTGCGCGCGGCCGGTGAAACCTCGCCGACCATGTAGGTCTTGCTAGAATCGGCGATGAAGCCGTTCTTCTCCAGGGTGATGTCGAGGTTCACGATGTCGCCGTCGCGGATGATGTCGTCGGCGCTCGGCACGCCGTGGCACACGACCTGGTTGATCGAACTGTTGAGCACATAGGCGAAACCATATTGCCCCTTGCTGGCGGGGCGCGCGGCCAGGTCGTGGGTGATATGGCACTCGACCAGGTCGTTGACCGCCAGCGTCGACATACCCGACAGGTTCACCCCGTCCAGCATCTCGAACACCTGCGCGAGCAAGCGCCCGGAAACGCGCATCAGCGCCAGCTCATCGGCCGTCTTGACCATGTCAGGCGACCAGTGGCTGTGGCAGGCGCGTGTCGGCGGCGGCCATCTGGGCCTTCACGATCTCATGAAAGCTCAAGGTCGGATTGGCCTCGGCCAGCATGCCCATCTTCATCCAGAACTCGGCCTGCGCGTTGATCGATCGGCACATGACCGTGCTGGCGCGGCGGATGTCCTCGTGAAGCTGATCGTCGATTTTCACAATGCCCATATATGAAGCGTATATGCTTCATATATGGATGGCGCAAGGGCGATCAGGCGGCGGGCCGGGTCAGGACGAAGGCGGCACAGCCGGCCATCGCGACGGCGACCAGCAACGCCAGTGGCCAATGCGGCCGGGCGGTGAGCAGGAACAGGCCATAGCCCAGCGCCATGCCGCCGCACGCCATGGCCTTGGCGCGCGGGCCGATCGCGCCGCTGTCGCGCCAGGCGCGCAAGGTCGGGCCGAAGCGCGGATGGTTCAGCAGCCATGCCTCCAGCCGGGGCGAGGAGCGGGCGAAGCATCCCGCCGCCAGGATCAGGAAGATGGTCGTCGGCATCAGCGGCAGAACGGCGCCGATCATGCCGAGCCCGACGAACAGGCATCCCAAAGTGAGCCAGCCGAGCCGTATCATCCCCGATGCCTATCGCGTCGCCACGCCCATGGCAAAGCCAAAGCCCGTGCGGCGGATCGGGCCGGTATCGCCCGTCAATCGCTCTTGCCCGCATGATGCCCGCTCATGGCGGCACCGGCATCGGCGGCGAACCGCCGGTTCCAAACGATCGCGGCGGCCGAAATCGTCGCGACGACGACGAAGGCGACCGAGAAGTCGGCAAGCGCAGGCTGGACCCGGCCGCCCGCCCAGCTTCCGAGCTGCAGGATGGTCGCCGCCGTGCAGATGCCGAGCGACAGGGTCAATTGCTGGAAGGTCGCGTAGAAGCTCGTCGCCGCGCTCATCCGATCCTTCTCGATATCGGCATAGGCGATCGCGTTATAGCCGGTGAACTGGAACGAGGTGAAGAAGCCCGACACGGCCAGCACCACCATGATCGCCGGGATCGACCAGTCGGGGCGGAACAGCGCGCAGGTGGCGTAGCCCGCGCTGCTGACCAGCCCCGAGACGATCAGACTGCGACGAAAGCCCCAGCGGCGCAGGACGCGCGGCGCCAGCGCCTTCATCCCCAATGCTCCGATCGCCCCCGCGATGGTGATGGTGCCCGTCTTCGCCGCGCTCAGCCCGAAGCCGATCTGAAACATCAACGGCAGGAGAAAGGGCTGTGCACCCTGGGTTATCCGGGTCAGCGAGCCGCCGATCACCGACAGGCGAAAGGTCGGCACCCGCATCAGGTCGGGGTCGAGGATCGGATCGCGGGTCCGGCGGGCGTGGCGGATATAGGCAATGCCCAGCAGGATGCCGACGATCAACAGGCCAAGGGCGACACGCCCCGCGCCCGGCCGGCTTGCCAGCTCGAACCCGAACAACAGGCAGCCCAGTGCCGCGCCCGACAGCAGGAAGCCGGATACGTCGAACCGGGCGCGGGGGTCGCCGCGCACATCGGGGATCAGAAAGATCGATCCCAATACGCCCAGGATCCCGAAGGGGATGTTGAGGTAGAAGATCCACCGCCAGTCGAGCCAGGTGACGATGAACCCGCCCAGCGGCGGACCGAGTATCGGCCCGGCGAGCGCCGGCATCACCAGCCAGGACAGCGCCTGGACCATGTCCTCCTTGGCGACGCTGCGCAGCAGGACGAGGCGGCCGACGGGGACCATCATCGCACCGCCCATCCCCTGGACGAAGCGGGCGGCCACCAGCACGGGCAGCGAACCGGCCTGCGCGCACGCCACCGATCCGAGCAGGAAGACCCCGATCGCCGAACAGAAGACGGTCCGCGATCCATATCGATCGGCCAATGTTCCGCTCGCCGGGATGAAGAGCGCGAGCGCCAGCAGATAGCTGGTCAGGGCGAGGCTCAACCCCGTCGCCGGCGTGCCCAGATCGCGCGCCATGGTGGGCAGCGCGACGGTCAGGACCGTACCGTCCAGCTGCTGCATGAACAGCGCCGACGCGACGACCAGCGCGATGACGCGGTATCCCCGCGACCGCGCCGGCTCGACCTTGCCGGACTGGCTGGTAACCGCCTCGACACCCGGTGCCAAACCATCGCTCACATCGGCGCTCATCGAGGCCAGATTACGCCGCCGCCACCGCATTCGCGTTTCGTCTTCCCATTATTCCCGCCCCTCAACGCCAAAAGGACGCGAGCGATCAATAACGCCGTCAATAAGTTGGCGGATCATCGTCGGACCAGTCCGCGTCGGAGGCGGACAGGTCGCCCGCCGGAAACGTCAGGCATGGCTTTTCAATGAACCAAGACTAGGCTAATGATAATCAGTCGCATGAATGGCGTGCGACGGAAGTTAAAGCAGGACGATCGAAATGAGCCCCACGTCATTCGATCCCAAGGCCGTTTCGCCCGGCATGACGCGCTTGGTCCGCGCGGCGATGTGGATATGGCGCGCGGCGCGTGACGAACACGCGCCGGTACAGCAGCGGCTCCACGCCATGCTCGCGCCGATCGGGTGCGACATATTGGCGCCGGTCTTCGACAGCCTGATGACGTTGTGCGAGGCCGCCTTGGCGCGACCGATCGTGGTCGGACATGGTGGACTTTCAAAGGATGAGCGGTTGTTGATCGGACTGCTGGATGGCAGCCGCTCACGCAAGGCGTGCGTCGACTGCCCGCGTGCCACGGCCTCGGCTCTCGACTGTGCGCTCTGCTCGACCCGCATCATGCTGGCGCTCGCCCCCTGACCGCCGGTGGGACATTCCCGCCGGTCGCGCGTTGGTGTCGGGTCATAAGGAGAGCGAGATGCGCGACGACCCCACCACCCCCGCCGAACCCCAGATCTTCGAGGATCTGCCCATCCAGCCCACCGGTTCGGGCGTGCAGGACCTGGAGATCGCCTATGAGCAGATGCGCCTTGCGGAAGGCCGGGGTACGACGGACGCGGCGACCATAACCCTCGACGGCAGCGACGCCGTCGCAGAGTCCGAAGCGCACCCCAGCTGACGGATCGATTATCGGCTTTCGTGGAAGCAGGTGCCGGGGCCGTCCCGACTTGGTCGGTTCCCCGGCACCGGATGGCATCCTGCCCCCGGACATCGGCGTTTTACCGAGACGTGCGACGGTAGGCATTCCGATCGTCATGCCGGATCATGTGCGGTCCAGGCTGCGCTCGACGAAGCGCTTTGCCGCAGCGGATCGGGGCTATACGTCACCACAGCGGGTTCTGCGGCACACGGCGGCCCTTGCCCCTTTCAAGGCAATGCCATTGCCGCCAGCATCCAACGACCCGGCCAAGGCCGGCACCCATGTTGTCAGCCGCTTCCGGCCACCCGGTATTTGACGGACTAAATGCCGCCGCCGTGACGACGGTTGACGTGGAATGACCACGTCGAAGGTGATCGTCCAGGCGCTGAAAAGCCAAACCTGATCGGCTTTCATGGGAGCGTTACCGTCGCTCGCCGCCAGAAAATTGCCAGTTGCGCACCGATTTAAGTGATAAGTGTCTGTTTTATAAGTCTAATTCCTGGTGCCCATTCGAAATGGCCCCGTCGGGAAAGCGGGAACCCGAACCCGCATCTCATGAAAATCTTTGCCTTCTGCGGCAGGCTATATAGACTGACAAAATAGCAAAAGGCGGGAGAGTTGGGTATGAAGACGACACGACGTGAGATGATCGGCGGGGGTATGGCGGCGGCCGCATTGGCACCGGCCGCGGTTTCGGCGGTGACGACCGCGCCGACGCCGAAGGGAGCGGGCCGTGCGCTGAAGGTGCCGGCACCGGCCCGTTTCACGCCTGATTGGGAGTCGCTGACGTCCGGCTACAGCGTGCCCGACTGGTTCCGCGATGCCAAGTTCGGCATCTGGGCGCACTGGACGGCGCAGTGCGTACCCGAGGCGGGCGACTGGTATGCGCGCGAGATGTATATGCCGGGCAGCCGTGCGTATAACCATCACCTGAAGCATTACGGCCATCCCGCCGATGTCGGCTTCATGGAAATCCAGAATTTGTGGAAGGCCGAGCGCTGGGACCCGGCGCGGCTGCTCGATCTCTACAAGCGCGCGGGCGCCAAATATTTCATGGCGCTCGCCAACCACCACGACAATCTCGACACCTATGCCTCGCCCCACCACCCCTGGAACACGACCCGGGTCGGGCCGCGCAAGGACATTGTCGGCACCTGGGCGAAGCTGGCACGCGAGCGTGGCCTGCGCTTCGCGGTGTCGAACCACTCGGCGCACGCCTGGCACTGGAACCAGCCGGCCTATGGTTACGATCCAGAGGGGCCGCGCGCGGGCGAGCGTTATGATGCCTACAAGCTGACCGCCGCGCAGGGTCGCGGCAAATGGTGGCAGGGTCTGGATCCGCAACAGCTCTATACGGGCCGCCACATGCCGATGCCCGACGGCATCCGCACGCTCGACGCGGCGAATATGTGGCATGAGTCGACCGATCGCCTGTGGAACGAAGGCGTGCCCGCCGGAAGCGACTTCGCCAAGAACTGGCTGCTGCGCTGTCAGGACCTGATCCAGCAATACCGGCCGGACATGGTCTATTTCGACAATTTCGACCTTCCGCTCGAGCAATATGGTCTCGATTTCACCGCCTGGTATTACAACCAGTCGATGAAATGGCACAACGGCAGTCTCGAAGCGGTCGTCACCGCCAAGATGACCCCGCCACAGCGGCGCATGGGTATTGTCGACGATGTCGAGCGCGGCGGCAAAAGCTATATCGAGCATTTCCCCTGGCAGACCGATACCTGCCTGGGCGCTTGGCATTACGATGCCGATCTCTATCGGCGCGACGGCTACAAGTCGGCGGCGACGGTGATCCACACGCTGTGCGATGTCGTGTCGAAGAACGGCAATCTCATGGTGTCGGTGCCCATGCGCGGCGACGGGACGATCGACGACAAGGAGGAGAAGATCGTCACGGAGATCGGCGACTGGATGGGCCGTTTCGGCGAGGCCATCTATGCCACGCGTCCCTGGAAGCTGAACGGCGAAGGGCCCACCCGTGGCAATTCGGGCCTGTTTTCCGAAGGCGGGCCACGATCGCCCTATAATGCGCGCGACATTCGCTATGCGACGCGCGACGGCAATCTGCATGCCTTCGTCCTGGGCTGGCCGGAAGACAACGTCGTTCGCATGGAATTGCTGGGACGCAACAATCCCACCCTGGTGGGGGACGTCCGCCGCGTCACCATGCCGGGGGATTCGACGCCGCTTGCCTTCCGCCGCACGGGCGAAGCGCTGGAGGTCACGCTGCCCGCCGGGGCGCGTCACCCGATCGGTGTCGCGCTGATCCTGTCGGGCGAAGGGCTGAACGCCTGACGGTGACGCCGCAGCTTCGACATTGACCGACGGACCCACGTGGCGGTCCCGCTCTGGCGGGGCCGCCATGTTTTTTGGGGAAGCGCGACCTGTTGCCCCTGACCAAGCGAGGCGGGTCGCATTAAAAAAAAGGCCCCGACTTGCGCCGGGGCCATAGTTCTTCGCGGCAGGAGGGGGATTAGAAAGTGCCGCGTAGACCGATCAGGAACTGACGACCCGGCTTGTACTGGTTGAAGGTCGCGTTCTCGAACTGGAAATAGGAGCGCAGCGTCGCGTTGGTGAAATTGGCGACGTTGATGGTCAATTGCGGCGCCCCCGGGATGCCCAGGATCTTGTCGAGATCGAACGCCGACGAGAAATCATAGGTGGTATAGTCGGTACCGAACAGCGCCGCCGCCGGGATGCCGTTCTGCGCCGCGCCGCTGTTCTGCGCGCCCTGACGCGAGGTGGTGGCGACACGCAGCATCACGCCGTTCTTCTCGTAATAGGCGGTGATGTTGTAGGTGAAGGGCGCCACGCCGAACGCGACGGCGGGACCGTCGCTGCGCTGGTCGACGATGGTGGCGTTGGCATTGAAGCCGAAGCCCGTGACGCCGATCGCGCGGGTCAGGAAATCGAGCGGCTGAACCCACTGGAACTCCAGGCCGTTGATGGTCAGCTTGTTGGCCACATTGACCTGCGACGTCACCTGCACCTGCGCGGCACTTGGCCCGCCACGCGCGTTGATCGCGATCTGCTGCGTGGGGTTCAGCGTGTCATAGGTGATGCCGTACTGCGCCAGGTTGGAGAACGGCACCGTGCTGATCGCGGTGGTGGTGAAGCCTTCGAGCGACTTGCGGAAGGCGTTGAAGCTGATCACGCCCTCGCGTCCGGTATAATATTCGAAGCCCAGGTCGAGATTGGTCGACAGATAGGGCGCGAGCGCCGGGTTGCCGATCGACGCCTGGTCGGCCGAGGGCGCGCCGAAGTTGATGCCGGGCAGCTGGGCCGAGGGATCGGGGCGGGTCATCGTCCGCGATCCGGCGACGCGCACCACCGCGTGTTCGCCGATGTCATAGGCGAAGGTCGCCGCCGGCAGCCATTCGGAATAGACGTTACGCGTCTCGGCGATGTTGATGATGCTGGGATAGCGGGCGCCATCGGGCAGCGTCCCGCCCGACGCGGTGGTGTTGCGCGGATCGGGCAGCGAGACGCGGCCAGCGATCGTCTGGATCGTGTTGACGTAGCGCAGGCCGACATTGAAGCGCAGCGTGTTGCCGCCCAGTTCCTGGGCGCCGTTGACGGTCGCGAAGGCCGACTTGACGATCTCGCGGATGAAGCCCGCGCTGGCGCCGGTGTTCGCGCCGCCATTCTCCGGCGCGTTGTCGTGGTAGAACTGGTAGTTGCTCGCCTTGGCGAAGGCCGGCCAGTTGACCGTCACGAACCCGGCGGGTCCAGGCGACAGGTAGCTGGGCGCTGCGCTGTTGGGGATCAGCGAGCCGCCATAGCTGACTGGGCCGCTCATGCCCGCGGTGAAGCCGGTGCCATAGCCCGGATAGGTGGGATAGCCTGCCGGTGCCGCACCGGGTGCGTTCAGCCCTTCGCACGGCGGCTGCAGATTGGGCGAGGGGACCGCAACATTGGGGTTGTTGCCGCAGACCGCATTCTGCCAGAACTGGCTGTTGTCGAAACCACGGATCTGGCGCGAGGTGTTGTCATAGGCGCCGCCAACCTTGACGTTCAGCGCGGTGTCGCCCCAGGTCAGGTCGCCGCGCAGCCCCTTGTTGATGTTCAGGCGCCGCTCGTCGGAGATGTTGACGCGGCTGCCCGCATACCAGCCGAAGTTCTTCGGATCGTTCAGGTCCAGCGCGCTGGTGATCGTCGGAATGCCGCCGGTGTTCGAATAGGTGACGGTGTTGCCGACGCCCAGCGGCGTGGTCATGCCCACGGTCGGGCTTTCGCGGTGGAAGGTCGACCGGGCGTAATTGCCCTGGAAGTTCAGCTTCAGCTTGTCGTTGATCTCCCACTCGCCGCCGGGATTGACGCTCCACAGATGCGTCGTTTCGGTATAGGGGCGGAATTCGTTGAAGAACTGCGCATTGGCGAAGGTGCCGCCGGTGACCGTGCAGCCCGCGCTGCAATCCGCCTTGTCGAAGGTCAGGTTGGTCGGGATGATCGCGCCGTTGCGCACGATCCAGGCCATGTTCTCGCGGGTCAGCTCGTTCTGCTTATAGCCGTACAGGCCGTCGACATAGAAATGCAGCGTATCGGTCGGGCGATATTCCGCGCTGACGATCGCGTTCACGCGGTCGCGCGGGCCGCGGATGCTGGTGAAGCGGCCCAGGCGCGGCAGCAGGCCGTTGTCGATCTGCTGGATGGTGGCGCCGGGATTGTTGGCGAGCAGGAAGTTGCGGTCGATGACGGTGCCGGGGACCAGGCCGGCGCCGGCGCCGACCGGTACGGTGGCCGGGATCGTCCAGTTGCCGCCGCCGGTGCCCGTGTTGCAGACGGTCCCCGTGCCGCACTGTGCGGCGGTCAGCGCCGGATTGGTGTAGCCGATCGTCTCATAGCCGCGCGTATCGGTGAACAGCCGCTGCGCCGACACGCCCGCCAGGATGCCGAAGGTATCGTTGCGCCAGCTGCCGATCAGCGAGCCGCGCGCGCCGATACGGTCCTCGGGCGTCTGGTTCGACCCCTGGATATTATAGGCGACGAACGACGTCTGGCGATCGAAGGGCCGGGCCGAGCGCAGGTCGATATTGCCCGCCGCGCCACCTTCGAGGAGGTCGGCGGTATAGCTTTTGTTGACGGTCAGCTTGGTGAACAGATCGGTGGGGAAGAAGCTGAGGTCGACCGACCGGTCGGTGCCCTGCGCATCGGTCGCGCCCGAGGACGCCACGGCGATCGGCGCGCCGTTCAGCGTGACGTTGGTGAAGTTGGACCCCAGGCCGCGAATGGCGACGTTGGTGCCTTCGCCGGTCACGTCACGGGTGATCGTCACGCCCGGGATGCGATTGAACGACTCCGCGATATTGGTGTCGGGGAACTTGCCGATATCCTCGGCGAAGATCGAGTCGGTGAAACCGGTCGAGGCGCGCTTGGCATTGGTCGATTTCGCCAGGCTCGAACGATAGCCGGTGACGACGATGTCCTCGCTCGGCGTGCCCTGGGTCTGATCGGTCTGGGGCGCGGGCGGTACGGACGGGCCATTGTCCTGCCCATCGGCGGGGGTCTGTTCCTGGGGCGGGGGAACCGCCTGCGCCAGCGCGGTGGATGCGCTCATCGCACCGGCCGCCGTGGCGCAGAGCAGGGCGATGCGGCAAAGGCGGAGTTTGGGCACGGTCGTCATGTCAGGTCCTCTCTGTCGGCCCGCTGCCGTTCGTCGCGGCATGCGGGAGCATTCGAATGTCGGGGAGAAGGAAGGCGGTTCAGGTCCGGGCGTCGTGGCGGTCGGCATGGTGGCAGGGTCGCCACCGCACCGGCCGAACGGGCGCACGACGGCGCGGCGCAATGCCGACCGGTACCCGATATGTCATAGCCATGGAGACCATTCCGCTTCCCCTCGTAACCGTCTGGTGCGGCTCGATGATAGCGTTATCTCCTGCGTATTGGTCAGCAAGTCAACTATAATTGGTTAGGCCGAAATTAAATGATCGTCATGAGGGATCTTCCGGCCACGCCTTGATCAATCCTCAGGAAAGCGGCCATATCGGCCCGACCAATATGCGGCACCCGCCATTTCGTCATCGGCCGCGCGCCCGGTTGCCGGTGCGCGGGCGCGACTTCGATATGGGGACGATCAGTGCGCTTGACCGGGGGCGTAGGGGAATTGCCGCGCCTTGTACCAGGACAGGTCGTGATCGGGCGGGCGCACGCCGGCGGGCAGGGGGCGGTGGTTGACCGACATCCAATAGGCCAGGCTGGCATCACGCCACCAGCGCGCTTCCTTCTCCTGGATGGTCAGATAGGTCGCGGTCTTCTGCCAGCGCTCGGCATCGATCTTCGGGCGCAGCGTGTCCCACAGGCGCTGCATGCCGGCCACATAGTCGACGCCGCGATCATAATGGGCCACCAGCTCCTCCCATAGGGTGTGGCCGCTTGCCATGCGGTGATCCCAGGGCAGGTGGTGGAACCACAGCAGCATCGATTCCGGCGTCGTCTCCGGCTTGGCGAAGGTTCGCGCGACGGAGGGCGCATATTGGTCGACCGCATCGCTTCCCCTGGCCGTCCGGTCGAAGCCGATGCCGGACGCGTCGGCGCGGTGGTAATAGGTCGGGTTCCATTCGGGTCGTGCCAGGTCGGACACCCACGGCCCCGGCCCGTAATGATGGCTGGTCGCCATCAGATGGGCGAGGCCCAGTGGACCGGTATAATCCACCACCGCCTCGCGCGAGCCCATCATCATCGCGGTCACCGTGTCGATCACCTGCGGGTCGGTGCCGAAGGTCTGCGCGGCCCAGGCGCGCGCGATCGATGCTGCCGACAGGTCGGGATCCCAGGCGAGCCGACCGAAGGCGTACCAATTGGCCTGGTTGAACGTCGATCCGCTCCAGTCGCGGTCACGGCCGATATTGGCGACACCCGCCATGCCGGTCAGCGCGTGATGCTCCGCCGAGCCGTCGACCACATCGGCGACCGTCTCGCCGGGCTTCCAGCCGGTCTTGGCGTCCAGTGTTTCGGTGAACAGCGGGCCGAGATAGGCGAGGTGGGTGGCGAAGCCCAGATATTCCTTGGTAATCTGGAACTCGATCATCAGGGGCGTGCGCGGCATCGCGCCGAATAGTGGATGAAAGGGTTCGCGCGGCTGGAAATCGATGGCGCCGTTCTTCACCTGCACCAGGACATTGTCGGCGAATGTGCCGTCGAGCGGCTTGAATTCGGTATAGGCCTGTTTGGCGCGGTCTTCGGGATCGGTTTCGGCATAGACGAAGGCGCGCCACATCACGATGCCGCCATGATCGCGCACGGCGGCGGCGAGCATGTTGGCGCCATCGGCATGGCTGGCGCCATAATCGCGCGGGCCCGGCTGGCCTTCGCTATTGGCCTTGACCAGGAAGCCGCCGAAATCGGGGATGGCGCGGTAGATTTCGTCGGCCTTGGCCTTCCACCAGGCGGCGACCGCCGGATTGCGTGGATCGGCGGTCTTCAGGCCGCCCAGTTCGATCGGTGCGGAAAAACGCACCGACAGATAGACCTTGATGCCCCACGGACGAAAGACATCCGCCAGCGCCGCCGCCTTGGCGATATAGGGCGCGGTCAGGCTGTCGGCCTTGGCGTTGACGTTGTTGAGGACGGTGCCGTTGATGCCGATCGACGCGTTGGCACGGGCATAATCGGTGTAGCGGGGGTCGCGAAAGTCGGGAAGGGTCCACCAGTCCCATAGGGACTGGCCCGCATAGCCACGCTCGATCGAGCCATCGAGATTGTCCCAATGGTTCAGCACGCGCAGCTTCACCTTCGGTGCCGAGCGTAACGAGATCGCATCCATGCGGCCCCCCGTCGCCAGTTTGCGCAGCAGCGCGAACGTGCCGTACAATACGCCCCGGTCGCCATTGCCGGCGATCAGCAAGGTGCGTCGGCCGTTCAGAGTGACGGTGCGGACCAGGTAGCCTTCATCCCCCAGCCCTTCGACATCCCGGCGAAACGCAGCGATCGCGGGAGCGGCGGCGGTCGCCAGCATGACCGGCATCGTGCCGGCCGGCAGCGACCGTCGCAATTCCCCCTCCGCCAGCATCAGGGTCGGGGAGTCACCTGACCGCGTAATATTGACCTGCCTGACCGATTGCGCTGAGGGGCGAAGCCAGAGTGCATAGCCGTCATCCGCCATGGCATGCGTCGGCAACCCGGCCAGGGATAGACCAATCGCGCTGACCAGTGCTCGCCAATTTCGCATGCTGCTTCCTCTCCACGACCCGACGATTGACAAGCGGGGCTTGGCTTATAATGGTAATGCTGTCAGACCAATTGGCAAGTCGATTGAACGGCTGTCTAACCAGGAGAGGCCGTCATGGCGAACAGCGCCACCCCCTCACGCCGCGCGCTTCTGCGCTGGACCGCCGGAGCCTCGCTGCTGGCGTTTCTGCCCGCCGCGCGGACGCCCGATCCCGTCTATCGCGATCCGCGCGCACCGATCGACCTGCGCGTCCGCGACCTTCTGGGCCGGATGACGCTGGACGAGAAGGTCGCCCAGCTCATCACCCTGTCGACCACCAAGCGTGACGTGATGGATGCCAGCGGTGCGTTCGACGCCGCACGCGCATCGGCGGCCTATGCCCATGGCGTCGGACAGATCGCGCGCCCCTCTGATCGCGGGGGTGCGGCGACGGCCAGCAATACCGGGATGGATGTCACGGGGCGCTGGCGGAACCCCGCCGATACCATCGCCTTCGTCAACGCCACGCAGGATTGGGCCCGCCGTCGCACCCGGCTGGGCATCCCGGTGCTGTTCCACGAAGAGTCGCTGCACGGCTATATGGCCCCAGGTGCGACCAGCTTTCCGCAGGCGATCGCGCTGGCAAGCAGTTTCGACCCCGCGCTGATGACGCGCGTACAGTCGGTGATCGGCCGCGAGGTGCGCGCGCACGGCACGGTGCTGGCGCTATCGCCGGTGGTCGACATCGCGCGCGATCCCCGCTGGGGCCGGATCGAGGAGACGTTTGGCGAAGACCCCTATCTTTGCGGCGAGATGGGGGTGGCGGCGGTGCTGGGCCTGCAAGGGCCGGGACGCGAACTGGCGCCGGGCAAGGTGCTGGCGACGCTCAAGCACATGACGGGGCATGGCCAGCCCCAGGCGGGCAACAATGTCGCCCCCGCGCAACTGGGCGAGCGCGAATTGCGCGAAAGCTATTTCCCGCCGTTCCGCGCGGTGGTCGAGCGGACGGGGATCGGGGCGGTCATGCCGTCCTATAACGAGATCGACGGGGTGCCGAGCCACGCCAATCGCTGGCTGCTGGGCGATGTGCTGCGCGGCGAATGGGGTTTCGACGGCGCGGTCGTCAGCGACTATGCGGCGATCCCCGAGCTTGCCACCTTCCACCACGTCGCCGCCGATCTGGGCGAGGCGGCGGGCGCGGCGCTGGCGGCGGGCGTCGACGGCGACCTGCCCGACGGTGTCGCCTATCGCACGCTGGCCGATGGCGTACGGCAGGGGCGCGTGCCCTTGGCGCTGGTCGACGCCGCATGCGCGCGGATGCTGACGCTGAAATTCCGCGCCGGACTGTTCGAGGAGGGGCCGGTCGATCCGCGCGCCGCCGCCCGTCTGACCGCCGATGCCGAGGCGCTGTCGCTGGCGCGCGAGGCGGCGGCGAAGTCGATCGTACTGCTGAAGAACGACGGCACCCTGCCGCTGTCGAGCGAACGGCATCGCCGCATCGCGGTGATCGGCCCGAACGCGGCTATTGCGCGGCTGGGCGGCTATTCCTCGATCCCGACCGCGCCCGTCTCGCTGCTCGACGGCATTCGCGCCAGGCTGAAGGGGCGGGCGGAGGTCGTCCATGCGCAGGGCGTGTTCATCACCCGCAGCGAGGATCGCTCCGCCAACGAGGTCCTGCTCGCCGATCCCGAGCGGAACCGCGCGCTGATCGCCGAGGCGGTCGAGGTGGCCAAGACCGCCGACGTCATCGTGCTGGCGATTGGCGATACCGAGCAGACCAGCCGCGAGGGTTATGCGAAAAACCATCTGGGCGACCGCACCGACCTGGACCTGCTGGGCGAACAGAATGCGCTGTTCGCGGCGATGAAGGCGACCGGCAAGCCGGTGGTCGTCGTCGCGATCAACGGCCGCCCGCCCAGCTGGCCCATGGTGGTGGCCGGCGCCAACGCGATGCTGGAATGCTGGTATATGGGTCAGCAGGGCGGTCATGCCATGGCCGACGCGCTGTGGGGCGACGTCAATCCCGGTGGCAAGATGCCGGTGACGGTGGTGCGCGATGTCGGGCAGCTGCCATTCTATTACGATCATCAGCCCTCGGCACGGCGCGGCTATCTGTTCGACGACGACCGGCCGCTGTTCCCGTTCGGCTTCGGCCTGAGCTACACCCGCTTCCGCCTGTCGCCGCCGCGTCTGTCCGCGACGCGGATCGGGGTGGCGGGCCAGATCTCTGTCGAGGTCGATGTCACCAATATCGGCGATCGCGCGGGGGACGAGGTCGTGCAGCTCTATGTGCGTGACGAGGTGTCCTCGGTCGCGCGACCCGTCAAGGCGCTGAAGGGGTTCGTGCGGGTCACGCTGAAGCCGGGGGAGAGCCGGACGGTCCGCCTGACGCTGGGCCCCGACGCCTTTCGCCTGTGGAATCGCGAGATGCGCGAAGTGGTCGAGCCCGGACGCTTTACCATCATGACCGGCCCCAACAGCCAGGACGTCCAGTCCGTCGCGCTCGATATCGTTTGAAGGACCCGCCGATGCCCAAGATCATAGCCGCCCGCCTGATCGTCACCTGTCCGGGGCGCAATTTCGTCACGCTGAAGATCGAGTGCGATGACGGCACCACCGGCCTGGGCGACGCGACGCTCAACGGTCGCGAATTGAGTGTCGCCAGCTATCTGCAGGACCATGTCATTCCCTGCCTGATCGGCCGCGACGCGCACCGGATCGAGGATATCTGGCAATATCTGTACAAGGGCGCCTATTGGCGGCGCGGGCCGGTGACGATGACCGCGATCGCGGCGGTCGACATGGCGTTGTGGGATATCAAGGGCAAGATCGCGGGGCTGCCGGTCTATCAGCTGCTGGGCGGGGCGGCGCGCGATGCCTGTCTGGTCTACTGCCATGCCAACGGCACGACCATCGAGGACACGATCGCCACCGCGATCCGCCATCGCGACGAAGGCTATCGCGCGATCCGCCTGCAATGCGGCGTGCCGGGGCTTGCCTCCACATACGGCGTCGCCAAGGCCGGGCAGCGTTACGAGCCCGCCGATGCCGACCTGCCCAGCGAAAGCGTCTGGTCGACCGAGAAATATCTGCGCATCGTGCCCGAACTGTTCGCGGCGGCGCGTGAGGCGCTGGGCTGGGACGTGCATCTGCTCCATGACGTCCATCACCGCCTGACCCCGATCGAGGCCGGCCGGCTGGGCAAGGATCTGGAGCCCTATCGCCCCTTCTGGATCGAAGATGCGACCCCGGCGGAGAACCAGGACGCGTTCCGCCTGATCCGCCAGCACACCACCACCCCGATCGCGGTGGGCGAGGTGTTCAATTCGATCTGGGATGCCAAGCATCTGATCGAGAACCAGCTGATCGATTATATCCGCGCCACCGTCGTCCATGCCGGGGGCCTCACCCATTTGCGGCGGATCGCGTCGCTCGCCGATCTCTATCAGGTGCGCACCGGTTGCCACGGCGCGACCGACCTGTCGCCGGTCACCATGGCGGCGGCGCTGCATTTCGGCCTGTCGGTACCCAATTTCGGTATCCAGGAGCATATGCCGCATACCGAGGAAACGGATGCGGTCTTCCCCCATCATTACCGGTTCGAGGACGGCATGATGCATCCGGGCGACGCCCCCGGCCTGGGTGTCGAGATCGACGAGGCGCTGGCGGCGGATTATCCGTACAAACGCGCCTATCTGCCGGTAAACCGTCTGGAAGACGGCACTTTGTGGAGCTGGTGATATGAGCGATCTGACCCAGGCCGCCGCGACCGCGCCCGAAACCGCCGCCCATGCCGTGCCGCCGCCCAGGGGGCGGATACGCTGGGTCATTTGCGGCCTGTTGTTCGCGGCCGTGGTCCTCAGCTATATCGACCGGCTGGTGCTGGGCGTGCTCAAGCCGCAGCTGACCGCGCTCTATGGCTGGACCAATAGCGGTTACGGCGACATCACCGGCTATTTCCAGGTCGCCTATGGCATCGGTTTCCTGTTGTTCGGTTGGTTGATCGACCGGATCGGGCCGCGCGCCGGCTATCTGCTGGCGATGGGCAGCTGGACGGTCGGGCATTTCGCGCAGACGCTGGTCACCTCGACCACCGGCTTCGTCATGGCGCGCATCCCGCTCGCCTTCGGTGAGGCGGGTACCTACCCCTCCGCGCTGGCCGCCGCCTCGCAATGGTTTCCCAAGAAGGAACGCGCGCTGGCGATCGGCATCTTCAACGCCGGGGCCAATGTCGGGGCGGTGGTCACGCCACTGTTGATCGGGTTCATCGTCTCCGACCTGGTACTCGACTGGCGCTGGGCGTTCATCATCACCGGGCTGTTCAACCTGGTCTGGCTGGCGGCGTGGTGGCGGCTCTATCACCCGCCGCACAGCCATCCGCGCATCACCCCCGAGGAGCGCAAATGGATCGAGGCCGAGCCGGCGGAGACGCGTGGCCGGGCCGGCTTCCTGAGCGTGCTGCGTCACCGTGAAAGCTGGTCCTACATGACCGGGCGCTTCCTGATCGACCCCGTCTGGTGGACGTTCCTGTTCTGGCTCCCCGATTTCTTCCACAGCCGTTACGGCTATGATCTCAAGAGCTTCGGGCCCCCTCTGGTCGCCATCTATATCATGGCCGATGTCGGGGCGATCCTGGGCGGGTGGTATTCGTCGCGGTTGCTGAAGCAAGGGGTCGCCGCGGGGCGGGCCCGCAAGCGGGCGATGTTCTTCTGCGCACTGTTCGCGCTGCCGGTGATGTTCGCCGCGCAGGCCGCCAGCATCTGGGTCGCGGTGGCGATGATCGGCCTGGCCTGCGCGGCGCATCAGGGCTTTTCGACCAACCTCTTCGCGCTGCCCGGTGACCAGTTCCCCCGCTATGCGCAGGGAACGCTGATCGGTCTGGGCGGCTTCGCCGGGGCGACGGGCGGGTTCATCGCGTCCAAGGCGCTGGGCGTCCTGCTCGACCGGGTGGGGAGCTATCAGCCCTTCTTCATCGCCTGCGGCCTGGCCTATCTGGTCGCGCTGCTGGTCTTCCACCTGCTCAATCCGCGCTATCGCAACGTGCAGATCGCGGCCGATGGCGCGAAGGGATAACGGACTGCGGCGAGCGGACAAACATCGCTCGCCGCCGCCGAACGGCGTCAGCCGATGGTCCGCGTGAGCCGGACCAGGGTCGGATCGCCCTCTACCGGATGCGGCTCGAACCCCATCTCCCGCTCGATGGTGATGGCGGACCGATTGGCGCGGTCCTCAATGGCCTCGATCGTGTGATAGCCCAGCCGCTTGGCATGGGCGACGAGGTGGTCGAGCAGCGTCCAGCCGATGCCCTGCTGTTTCATGTCGCTGCGGATCGCGATCGCCGCCTCGGCCGTCTTCGCCGCACGGTCGCCGGCCAGCATCGCCGCCGCCAGGATCGATCCGTCGTCGGCGAAGGCGATCAGGCTCTCGCCGCTCGCATCGTCGGCATGGATCATGCCGGCCAGCCGTTCCTGCGTGACCGTGCACACGCTGGTCAGGAAGCGGAAGCGCAGATCCTCGGGCGAAACCCGTGCGAAGAAGGCGGCCAGCTCGGCTTCGTCATCGGCCCGCACCCGGCGGACGTGCAGGCGGACGCCTTGGCGGGTGACGAGCAGGTCGGTGTCGGCGGTCATCATCATATCCTCCTGGATTGGCGTGACGATCGGCGGATCGGCCGCGCACGACATTGACGACGGTCAAGCCGGTCGCAAGTTCCGACCCCCGCGACGATGTTCCAAGACCGCCGCGGGAGTTGGACTTCGGACGCTTAGCGCGCCGGGCGCAGCCACCCCACGAAGCCGCCCTGGGTGCGCAGCCGGGTGTCGATCACGTCACCGGCCCGCACCATCCGCTCGGTCCGGGTATAGGCATCGGGGCGCGCGGGGTCGTCGGCCAGCGATACCAGCGACCATTGCCCGCGCCCCAAGAAGCGCAGATCGATCTTCAGCGGCTGCGCGTCCGTACCGTTCAGGACCGCGAGGAACCAGTCCTTGCCACGCCGCCGCGCCAGACCGGCCATCCGACCGGGCTCGCTGCCCGGAAGGACGATGGTCTCATCCCAGGTCGCCGGGATCGCCTTCAGGACGTCGACCGCCGGGTTTTCCAGATAGCTACGCGGATGCCCGCCCATCGACAGATAGGGCGACGTGAAGACGATCGCCTGCGCCAGCTCATGCGCCCAGCTATTGCCCTGCAGTTCCTTGGGCTCGAACACGGTCGGCGTATAATCGCCGGGCCCAACGACATAGCGGGTGAAGGGCAGGATCGTGTCATGCCCCGCCGGCAGGACCCGCTGGTAGCGGGTGATGTGCCACTCATGCCCGCGTACGCCCTCGCGCGTCAGGACGTTGGGCCAGGTGCGTTCGGTGCCGGTCGGCTTCATCGCGCCGTGGAAATCGACCATCAGCCGCTCGGCGGCGGCATCGCGGGCGAAATCCTCATACCATGTCGTCCAGACATGGTCGGGCTGTTCCGGGAAATCGACTTTTACGCCGACGATGCCCAGACCGGCATAGCGACGCAGCAGTGCGCGGCGGGCGGCGGGATCGATCGTCTCCTTGCTGTGGACCCAGATCCAGATGTCGACATGCTGCGACTTGGCATAACGGATCGTCTCGGCCAGCGATTCCCAGGGCTGTTTCCACTCCGCCCATCCCTCGTCGATGAGGTAATATTCATAGCCCAGCCGTCTGGTCCAATCGATCCATTGGTGCTGGTCGTTCTGTAACGGCGCGCCGATGGCCAGCCATTGCCAGGTCGAGCGGCCGGGCCGGATCCAGTCCGCCTTGGCCAAAGCGGGTGAGGGGGGCGGGTTCAGATTTTGCACCAGCGTCGAATTGACCAGCGCAGTCAGGTCGCGCGCCACGATCGTCACACGCCAGGGCTGCACCACCGCCGCATCGGTCCGCCAGCCCTTTGGTTCGGTATACAGGCTTCCTGCCAACAGGCCGTCGCGGTTCGGCGTGATCGCCAGGTCGCCATAATGAACGACGGCGGCTTCACTGATCGTCACCCAATAACGGTCGACCTTTGCGGTCAGCGGCATGTTGAGGCGTTTGCCGACCACATCACGCAAGCTCTTCGAGTCGTAAATCTCTTCATAGCTGGGCGCGCTGTTCGTGACCCAGACGCGTGGATCGGCGGCGGCCAGTTTCCAGCCGGATCGGTCGGCCTCGATCGTCCGTCCCGCCTTGGCGGGAAGGCGGAGCCGGACGCCGACCCCGTCATCGGCGACATGGACATCCGCCTCGAACCGCGTGCCGTGCGACAACAGGGTGACGGTGGCGATGTTGGCGCGATCGATTGCCTCGGCTTTTCCTCCGATGAACGGATAGCGCGTGTCTGTCTTGCGGCGCCGAACCGTACCGATCGCGGCGTCATCGCCCAGCTCCGCGCCGTCGACGCGCATCCCCAATGGCGAAGGGTCGAGCACCGGGCGGCCATCGACCGTCAGGCGGTACCGCAGCTTACCCGCATCGTCGGACAGAATGGCCTGAACCTTACCGTCTGGACTGGCGACTGCCACAGTCCGGGCCTCCGCCGCCGCGACGGGCGCCATGACCGCAACGCACGCCATAGCCCAGCCACATGCGTCCTGCCGAAAAATTGATCGCTTGAACATCGTCATTGGACGGCCCCTTTTTGCTGGACGGTGGGGCAAACCGGAACGGCTCCCCAACGCATCGTCTCTATTGTCGCGGTTCATGTCGCACGCGCTGCCCGAGTTTCCGCGCGATCCTGACCCCACCATGGCGTCGATTGCATATATGAAAAGGTGGAATGCTCTGCGCAAGTCATTCCTGAGGCAATGACAGGAACCGGCCGTATGTCAGCGCAGACGGGTCTTTCCGGCCGGGAAACAGGCGTAGGATGGCAAGCCAAATGGCAACGGCGCCACCCGATGGTGGCGCCGTTCCACATCATACCCTTCGCGCCCGCCCCGCCGGTCATCGGTGGAGCGTGCGCGAAGCGGTCGTTCGCAATCAGAAGGTCGTCGTGACCGAGAACTGAATGTACCGGCCGTACGTATCATAAAAGTTGACCGGCGAATTCTGCCATCCATTGATCGAATAGGCATTGTTGCCGCCGCGTGCCGGAATGATCGGCGGGTCCTTATCCAGCACGTTGTTGATGACGACGCCCAGCGTCAGGCGTTTCGCCACGTTCACGTTAGCGGCCAGATCGAAATAGCTATACACCGGGATTCGAGCGAAGGTGTTCTGCACCTGGCCCTTGAGCAAAGTGCCGCTCTGCGTCGCCGAGATATAGCGCCAGTTCGCCGAAATCTGGAAGCTGCCGTCCAGCCCCGTGAAGGTGGTGCGCAGGTTGTGGCGCCACTTCGGAATGGGGTTGCCGACGCCATCGCCGAAATAACCGACGCTGCCATTTTGGTTCGAGACCGAGGCCGCACTGGTCACGAGGCCGCCGTTGAAATCCGCAGCCAGATTGCCCGCAGATCCGACCGGCAGATCATAATGCGCCTGGAAGTCATAGCCGGTCGTGCCGATTTTGTTAGGCACGTTGAGCACCTGCGAGCTGACGAAGCCGCTGTCCGGGTTGTTGATATTGCCGAACAGCGTGCCGTTGCTGTTCCGAACAAATTGCTGGCACGAGATGCGATTGAGATCGGTCGGGTTCTTCGCAAAATCGATGCAGTTATTGACGATCGTATCCTGGTCCAACCCTACGATCTGATTGGTGTAGCGGATTTCGTAACGGTCCACCGAGAATGTGAAGCGTGGCAGAAAGCGCGGCGCCAATACGACGCCATAGGTCAGCGTGTTGGCGGTCTGGGGCCCCAATGCCGGATCGACCGCGCCGTTGCGATAGATGCAGCCTGCTTCCGGGCAATTGAGGGCGGCTGTGCCATAGGTTGCCGGCTGGAACCCGGGCTGGAGTGCGCAGGCCTCGCGGCTGGCGCTCGGCCCGCTGCCGTTGGTGCCGGGGCCGCATGGGTCGACGAAATTGATATTGCGGCTGAAGTTGATGTTCTGCGTGGCTTCGAAGACATTCGGCGCGCGCGAGGCGAAATTGCGCGCCACGCGGAACCGGATATCCTGAACCGGTGCCCAGTTGCCTTCCAGCTTCCAGGTGCTGAAGAAGGTACGCGACGACGTGCTGTAATTGGACGCGCGATACCCGCCGCTGAAGCCCAGCAGATGGGTCCAGGGCTTGTCCTGAATCAGCGGCAACTGAAGTTCTGCGGCCAGTTCCTTGGCGGTCTGCGTCCCGCGCGCGGACGATGACGGGTTTTCCGTACCCTGAATGATCGTATTATAGGCGGCGCTGGTGAAGTTGTTCGCGATATCGCGGCGCAGTTCCGCGCCGAAGCTGATCTGAACGCCGTCGGTCGCCAGGGGCGAGCGGATGCCGTAATGGCCCAGGTCGCCACTGATATTGGCCTGCACGTCGAAGAAATAGCTGACGTTGCGGGTGGGGCCGTTGGGCGCATATTGGAAGATATACTGATAGGCTGCCGGATCGCTCGAATCCCCCCGGAAGATGTCCAGCGGAACGCAGGACGGATCGGTCCCGTTGACCTTCGACACGCAGGTCGGCACGCCGTTGACGTTCACGACGTTGAGTGCCTTTGCGATGTTCTCGCCCGATGGCGCCCAGTTGCGGTTGATCGCGCTTTTGCTCAGGCTGTTGGCCCAGACGCTGCCGACATCATAGTGCCAGGCGCTGGCGAAATCGCCGCGCACGCCCAGCGTCGCACGATGATAAACCTGCTGATAGTCGATCGTGCGCGTCGGATATTGCTGGAACCGATAGCCGAAATCGATCGGCACCGTCGCCGATGTTCCCGCCCGCGCACCGCACAGCGCCTGTGCCTGTTGTGCCGACATCAGCGGATTGTTGCAGTTCAGCAGATAACCGCCATCGCCATTGAGCCCCTCGAAGATGGTGGCCGGCAGGTAGGTGCCCTGGCTGGTGTTGCGGGTGAACATGTAGCTACCGTAGATCTCGGCCCAGTCGGTCGCTTTGAACGACAGGAATCCCCCGGCATTGTAGCGTTCGTTGCCGCGCAGCATCTGATAGCTGTCGTCCATCCGGTTCTGGCGGTCGGTCGTCGCGTCCTGGGTATTGCGATAGGGCCGGAACACGCGGCTGCCATCGCTCGCGTTGATGAACGGCGTGCCGTTGTTCAGATTATAGATATAGCCGTAACGCGAATAAAGCGTGGTGTCGCAGCTGACCGCGCCGTCGATCCCCGCTTGCAGCAGGTGGCAGGCCTGAATGGACCGCGACGAATAGGGCAGGTTGTCGGTATGGCGATAGCTGAAATAGCTCGACAGCGACAGTCGATCATCCAACAGCTGGGTGCCGGCCGACACGTTGATCGTCGCGCGCGCGCCGTCATTGGTCATCCCCAGCGGCACCGAAAAGCCGCGTGACTGCGCGACGTCGGTGACGATGTTGCGTCGGTTGAGGTGATTGAAGAAGCCGTAATTGGCGTCGACTTGTACCCCCTTGAAATTCCTCTTCAGGACGAAGTTGACGACGCCGGTCAGCGCGTCGGGGCCATAGACGGCCGCAGCACCGCCGGTCAGAACGTCAACACGCTGCACCAGGGCGGGCGGGATGGAGTTGACGTCGGTCGCGACCTGACCACCCAGGCGCTGGCCATCGAGCAGCACGAGTGCGGCGGCGCCCGAACCGCCGATATTGCGCAGGCTGATGCGCGCGGTGCCATTGCCCTCGTCGTCCGCCTGCGGGTTGTATGGCACGACCTGCGGGAGTCGATTGAGGACGTCCTCGATGTTCACTGCGCCGCTCAGCTTGATTTCCTGCGCGGATACGGCCTGAATTGGCGCGGCGGAAGCGAGGTTCGGATTGACGATGCGTGAACCCGTGACCACCACGTCGTTCGAGGTCGCATCGTCGGATGGGGTTTGCGTGATCGAATCGGATTGCGCGTTCTCGCGCTCCGCATTTTTACGGCTTTCGCTCTTTGCGGATTCGGCGTCGCTGGTGCTGGTAACGGTTTGCCCCGACTGCGCGGCGACAGGCATGGCCCAAGCCATAGCGATCCCGCTGGCCGCCATCAAAAAAGCAAAGCTCTTCATCTCTTCCCCCCTGTACGACGGGTAATGTCGCCCGCCATTCGATTTCTGACGGGTGGCTCGATCGGCCCCCTTTCCCGTCGCGGAATCGTCACACCATGTTCGCGCAAGATTCGCAATGGTATGATACCAGTTTATACCGCGGCCCAATTGCCATGGTCGGCTTGGCGTTCGTATGTTTCTTGCGAATTATCAGCAGTTTGGCGGCGGAGTCCTGGCGCGGAATTACGTTTTGAAAATTTGTTTTTTGAATTGGGAGTAGATGGGCGGGGGCTACCGGTCGTGTCGCGCCGCTCGGGTGGGGGCATGGCGGTATGCGGTCGCGGTCGGCCCCCTGTTATGATTTCAGGCAGACGGCTGGTCGTCCATGGTCGTCACGAATAGGCTGGCGGCCTATGGCGCCCCGCCGGTGAGGCGGGGCGATCCCACAATTACCGCACCAGATGCCATTGCTGGTTCGGATGTCCGCCGCAGTCCCAGACGCGGATCGGCGCGCCGGCTCCGAGATTGCCGACATTGTCGAGGCATTTGCCCGTCTGGCGATTGCGCAACAGGAACCAGCCCGCATCGGTGGGCAGCACTTCCCATTGCTGGCCCACGGCCTGCGAGGCCGGGGCGAGGGTGGTGGCGTCTCCGTTACCGGTATTGCCGGCGGCATCGATCGCGCGGCCATCGGCGCTGATCAGAGTGATGAAGCCGTCCGCATAGCGTACCTTCCAGGTCAACGACATGGCGGTGCCGCTTCCGGCGACCGGTTCGGTCCCGGTTCCGTTGAGCAGCAACATGCTCGACCTGCTCACGAACCGGCGGTCGCCCGCGAACTGGGCGGCCGCATCGCCGAGCCCCATGTCGCTCAACTGTGAGGACACCAGCTGCACGTTGCGCTGGGTCTCGTTGAACTCATTGTCGTAGTTCAGGCCATAGGGCCAGAAATGGATGTTATCGCCCCATTGCACGGCATCGGGGCCATCCAGTGCCTTGATGCGCGCATTGGTGACCGCCCCGGTCCAGCGCCCATTGACCATATAGCGCCCCCATTCGCCATAGGTGCCCGAACCCAGCCAATGGGCCAGCTCGTGCAGCGCCACGCGTCGGCCGATCGACCCGCCGAACTGGATGCGCCAGCGATAGCCCGCCTCTGCGGTCGGCGTACCCTGGTTGTAGGTAACGCTAACGTTCCCGCTATGGCCGGCCAGGGTATTTGTATGATTTATCGTCCAGTCCATCGAGTCGGTGATGCGACCGCGGATATCGTCCGACACGGCGGTATCCATCGACCATGTCAGCTGGCCGATCGTATAGAGTTCCAGTTCCGCAGGCGCGGCGGCGATGGTGCCGGTGGTGCCAGTGGCGGGAGCCGGCACATCCTTCTTGGCGGGCGTTTCGGCCGTTTTGGTGGGGGGCGTGGCGAGTGCCGTCGCCCCCGGCACCACCGCAATCGCATCGGCGGCGCTCTCCCCGCCGCATGATGCCAACAGCACGCCCATCACGCTCGTGGCCAGTGCGATCGCCAACGTCGATGATCCTGCAGACCTGTCCTTTCGCATGTTACTCTCCCATTCTTCGTCGTTTATGAAATTTCTTTCATGGTCGTCGATATCTGATGAACGGGACATGACTGGACGAAGATTGTAAGACAAATAGTGGGGCTATTGAACGGTGGGTTGGATCGAAGCCTGATGCGCGCCGATGCCGGCCATCACGCCCGCGGCCGACGCCAGGGTGGCGTTGTGCATGGGGCTTGCCGCATCACCGGCCGCCCAGACGCCTGGTACCGATGTCGCGCCCCGGGCGTCGACCTTGACATGAGGGCCGGTCAATCCGTCCTCATGTGCGCAACCCAGCATGGCGGCGAGCGCGGTCGCGGGGCGGGTACGCGGCGCGGTGAACAGCGCCGCCAGTTCCACGACGCGCCCATCGGCGAGCCGGACACCGGCCAGCGCCGGCGCCTTGCCGAGCAGCGCGATGACCGGGGTCCGCTCGATGGTCACGCCGCGATCGGCAAGGGCGCGGAGCTGATCGGGATCGGGCTCGAACGCGCCTTGCGTGAAATAGGTGGTCGGCCCCCAGTCGGGAATCAACAGGGCCTGGTGCGGCGACATCGTATGCGCGGCGAGTACGCCGAGCGGCAGGTCGCGCATCTCATAGCCGTGGCAATAGGGACAGTGCAGCACGGTCGCACCCCATCGCTCCATCATGCCCGGAACGGCGGGCAATGCGTCGGTCACGCCCGTCGCCAGAACGAGGCGGGCCGCCTGCCGCTCCCCGCCGACGCCCAGGTGGATGGTGAAGCCATTATCGGCCGCCTCGGCACCGATGGCCTCGCCCGAGAGCAATTCGACGGTCGGATAGCGGCCGAGTTGGCGACGGGCGTCGCGCATGATCGCGGCGGGGGCTCGGCCATCCTGTCCCAGAAAGCCGTGCGCTTCGTCGGCGAACCGGTTGCGAGGAAGCCCGGCGTCGATGACGAGCACCTTTTGCCTTGCGCGGGCGAGTTGGGTCGCGGCGGACAATCCCGCGAAGCTGCCGCCGATCACGATCACGTCGTACATGGGTCATCCTTCATGAAACTATGGGGGTTACATGAGGTAGTGACGGCAGTTTTGCAACATCAAAAGTGACGTGATAGGAGCGTGTCCTGTGAGGGAGCAAGAGTATGGACGCACGCTTGTCGAGAATGCTGCACCTGCTGATCCATATGGGGCGTATGGAGGGGCCGCTGACATCGGGCGATGCCGCGACGATGCTGGGCACCAATCCGGTGGTGGTGCGCCGGACCATGGCCGGCCTGCGCGATGCGGGCTATGTCCGGTCGGAGAAGGGCCATGGCGGCGGGTGGTCGCTGACCCGCCCCCTGGAGGGTATCACCATGCTCGACGTGCACCGCGCGCTAGGGGAGAACCGCATCTTCGCGCTGGGGCCCGCCGACCCCGCACCCGCCTGCCTGGTCGAACAGGCGGTCAACGGGTCACTGGAGGAGGCGCTGGCCGAAGCCGAAGCGCTGTTGTTTCGCCGCCTGGCCGAGGTGACGCTGGCTGATATCGCGGCGGACTTCGATCGGCGCATGGCCGCCTTGCCGGCCAGCGAGATCGAGGCCAGACGAGGGAAAGGCCCGCACCACGCCTGACGAGCAGGGTGATGCGGGCCTTTGATCGGTTGGTCATCGCCCCGGCCTGGGACCGGGGCGACGGTCGGATCAGAAGTCGAAGCGGACCGAGGCGGCGATGGTGCGGCCGTTGATCGAGCGGGCGCGGACCAGCTGGTTGGCCGGGATCGCGGCGTCCTCGGCTTCGGTGATGCCCTTGACGTTGAAGATGTTGTTGGCGTTCAGGTTGAAGCTGATGTTGTCCGCCGCGCGCACCATCACGAAGCCGTTGACCTGCGTATAGGCGGGCATCTTCAGCTGGTTGACCGGCTGGGTATAGCTGGACGTCGTGCCGATCACGTTCGCGCCGAAGCTGACCGGGTCGAAGTCGAACTGCGGCGTCGCCTGATAGACGAAGGCGGCCTGGCGCTGCGGGCGGTTGCCGTTCAGCGTCGGATCGGTCGCGTCGCTGGTGATCTTGGCATCGGTGTAGGTGCCCGCCGCGCTCAGCGAGAAGGGACCCGCGCGGAAGCGGCCTTCCAGCTCGACGCCGGTCGCCTCGTAACGGCGGCTGGTGAACTGCTGCTGCGAGAGCAGATAGTTGGTTTCCTCGGTGCGCGCGTTGAACACGGTGGCGAACAGGCCGATCGGGCCGGCCGAATATTTCAGGCCGCCTTCGGCCTGGCGCACGAAGTCATAGGGCTTGGCGCCATTGACCAACCCGCCGGTCTGCAGGTTGATGGTCGGGCCGAACAGCAGGCGATCGGCATTGACGCGGCCGCCCCGGCTGTAGCGCGCGAACGCCGCCAGCGTCGGGCTCAGGCGATAGTTGACGCCCGCCGAATAGGACAGATAGCTATAGTCATAGTCGATGCCGGTGCGGTTGTTCGGCAGGAACGCGACGTTGCGCTCGGCCGCCGAGATGACGCCGTTGCCGTTGATGTCCTGCGCCCGGGTCGTCACCGCGCCGGGCAGGTCGCCCGCGATGCTGCCCTTGGCCGAGCCGAAGTCGTAGCGCAGGCTGCCGTCGATGTTCAGGCGGCCGATCTCGAAGCCCAGCTGCGCGAAGGGCGCATTGGTCGTGTAGCGTATGTCATAGCTGCGGCGGCAGCAATTGCCGAAAAAGGCCGCCGAATAGAGCGTGCCGCCCGCCGTCTGCGACACGCCGGCCGCGTTGCGGATGTCGACCAGCACCGAGCGGCCATCGCCCTGCACGGTCTGGAAGAACGAAGTCCACAGCCAGTCGGTCTTCACGTCCTGGCGCGAATTGTACATGCCCGCCGCGATCGACAGCTGGCCACCGCCCAGATCGACCTTGCCGTTGATGCGCAGGTCGTTGGTGATGTTGTTCAGGCTCTTGAGGTCGACATCGAACAGCACGACGCTGGCGAGCAGGCCGTTGCCGCCGAGCGCCCCCGGATTGGCGATCCGCTGTCCCGAGAGCGGGCCGCTGGCGTAGAAGAGCTGCGCGCCCGCGCCGGCAAAGCCGTTGGCGGTGGTCTGCGCATCGCCGACCGAGGCGGGGAAGGGCGAGACGAAATCGCCCGAAATGTCCGAATAGCGGAACCGCTCGGTGACGTTCCAGCCATCGGCGATCTCATACTGCCCCTCGAAGCCGACCGACTTCACGTCCGGGTGCATGCCGTCGCCGATGTTGCGGCGCACGACATTGTTGTTGCCGTCGAGCGTCTGGACCGAACGGATATAGCGGCTGTGCAGCGTATCCTCGTTGATCGAGAAGCCGGGGATGTTGATATAGCTGGGGTCGCCGTTGCTGCCGGTCACGCGCACCGGGTTGGGCAGATAGGCGATGCTGCGATCGTCCAGATACTTGCCATAGACGCGGATATAGCCGCCCTCGAACTCGCGGGTGATGTTCGCCTTGATCTGGCCGCCGCGCATCGCGTCGTAGCCGACGTCGCGCGGGCCGTCGCCCAGCCGGTAGAAGCCGCTCAGTTCATAGCGGGTATTGGCGTCGATGCGGCCGCCATAGGCGAAGTCGGCGCGATATTCACGGTAGTCGATGCCCGACGACAGCTGGAACGAGCCGCCTTCCTGCTCGCCGGTCTTCGAGATGAAGTTGATGATGCCGCCCGGCGAGTTGCTGGCGAAGGTCGAGGCCGAGCCGCCACGCACCGACTCGATGCGCGCGAGCGACAGGTCGTTGCGGATGAAGATGTCGGCATTGCCGAAGATGATGTCGCCGAATTCCAGGACGGGCAGGCCGTCCTCCTGCAGCTGCAGGAACTTCGAGCCGCCCGACGCGACGGGCAGGCCGCGCACCGAGATATTAGCGTTGCCTTCGCCGCCCGAGGCCTCGACGCGCACGCCGGGCAGGTTGCGCAGGATCTCGGCGGTGTTGCGCGGCGGGATCTTGGTGGTGAGGTCGGCGTCGAGCGAGCTGACCGAGACCGAGGTGTCGAGGCGGTTGCGCCCCTGTGCCAAGCCGGTGACGACGATATCGCCCGAGGCGGCATTGTCGGTGGACTGCTCGGTCGCGGCGTTGGCGGTGTCCGCCGTCTGCGGGTCCGACAGCTGGGCATGCGCGGCGCTGGCGATCAGCAGCGCGGGAATGGAAGCGAGCAGACGAAAGCGCAGCGACATCACGAAACCTCTCCTGGACCGGCCACCTCTATGGGGGCTGCCGACGCCTATATGGCCTCTTGCAAACCATTGCAATCCAAAATCTGCAATCGTTTGCATGACGCTCTCGATGATAAGGCAGGACTGTAGCATGTGTTCGGGAACAGGCACCTGCGATCGACTCCGTTTGACGATCGTCAATGCCGCCGGTCGACCGGGTCGCCATGATAGACGTCATGGAGGTTTGCCGATGAACGATAGCCGGTTGGAGATCAGGGTCGTGCCGTTCGCCCGGCGATGGCATGTTATCCACGAGATCGATCTGGTTGGCATGATCGCGGAGCATCGGCGCCGCGCGGCGATATGCGCCTGGGCAGAATTAATCGCCGACGGCTTGCCGAACCGGCCGGATGACGAGGGGCTGGGGAGGTTCCTTGGCACCCTCGACGACATGGCGACGCGTATCGAGACGGGCGGTCCACCCCTATGGGACACGACGCTCCGCCATGGCGACCGCGACCCGCTCGGCACCATCCTGCGCGATCATGTCCGCGACCGCCATATGGCGGATGCGGCGGCGGCGCGCGAGGTGATCGCGGCGTTCGATGTCGAGGCGGATACCGCGTCCGAAACGCTGGGGTATATCCTGCGCGGCTTCTTCGCCGCCTGTCGTGGCGGGGTCGAGTTCGAGCAACTGGCCGTCCTGGCGCTGGCGGGACACCGCCTGACCCCCGATGCGCGCGCGGTGTTGACCGACGCGCTGGCGCAGGGCTTCGCGCACTGAGTTCTCAGGCCGCCTCGGCACGCGCGGCAAGCGCGGCGCGGTCGCTGATCGTCACCGCGCGTCCGCCGGGAAGGCCGATGACACCGCTCTGTTTCATCCGGGTCAGCTGACGGCTGACCGTCTCGATCGTCATGCCCAATATGTCGGCGATCTGTCCGCGCGTCAGTGGTAGGTCGAACGTCACGGGGCCATCGGCGCTGGCCCGACAGCCCGATGCGCCCGCGCGCGCCGCCATGTCGAGCAGGAAGCCGGCCACCTTCTCGCTCGCCGATTTGCGCGCCAGCACCAGCATCCGCCCGCGCGCTTCATTGAGCGACTCGAATGTCCGCTGGAGGAGCAGCCGCTCCATGCGCTGGTGATCGTCCAGCACCCGCTCGAAGGCGGCGCGGGGAAACACGCACAGGTCGGCGTCGGTCAGCGCGGTCAGCGTGAAGTCGACCTCCCCGGCATAGGGCTGGCCGAAGAAATCGGCCGGGTAGAGCAGGCCGACCGTCTGTTCGCGACCATCGGCGGTCGCCGCCACCAGCTTGAGCACGCCCGACAGCAGGTTGCCGCAGATCACCGCCTCTTCACCAGCCCAGGCGATCGTCTGGCCGCGCGCGACATGGCGCTTTTGACCGAGGGTGTTCAGCGCGCGCAGTTCCCGGTCGTCCAGGCTGCCGCACAAGGCCCGGTCGCGCACCGCACAATCGGCACAAATGACGTTGGGGATCATGGCCGTGCCATATAGCGCGGCGATAATCCCCTGTCGTCGGACGGATTGTCCTATCTGTCACCGACGCGACGACGCGTCATCCTCCTGCGGCAGATGGAATTCATGCCAGATGCCGTTGAGGATGCCGAAGCCGATGGCGAGGCCAAGGCCCAGGACCCAGGAGAAATACCACATGGCTCGTTCCCTTCTCAGTAGAAATCGGGGTTGGTACGGACGTCCTGGGCGGTCACGCGGCCGAACATCACCCGGTATGCCCAAGCGGTGTAGGCGAGCACGATCGGCAGGAAGACCAGCGTGACGAACAGCATGATGCCCAGTGTCTTGGCGGTCGAGGATGCGTTCCACACCGTCAGGCTGCTATGCGCGTCGATGCTGGACGGCAGGATGAAGGGGAACATCGAACAGCCGACCGTGGCGATGATGCCGATGGCGGCCAGCGACGATCCGGTGAAGGCCAACCCCTCGCGCCCCGCCCGGATACCGACCAGCGCCAGCGCGGCCCCGGCGAAGCCCGCCACCGGCAACGCGGTCATCCAGGGATATAGCGCATAGTTGCCGAGCCACGCCCCGCCGGCATGCGCCGCGGTCGTGCGCAGCGGATTGGACGGTCCGAGCGGATCGACTGCACCAACGATGCGATAGCCGATGTCGCCCCACGCGACGAAGGCGAAGCCGACCGCGAACAACAGGATGGAGGCGATGGCCGCCACCGTGCCGAACGTCCGCGCACGGTCATGGACGGGACCATGTTCGACCTTGATCGACAGCCATGCCGCGCCGTGCAGCACCAGCATCGCGACCGAGAGCAGCCCGCAGACCAGTGTGAATGGCGTGAACAACCCCAGCAAGGTGCCGTCGTAAAAGGCGCGTAGATCGCCATCCAGGCGGAAGGGCGCGCCCAACAGGACATTCCCGACCGCGACCCCGGAGACGAGGGCGGGCACCAGCCCCCCGACGAACAGCGCCCAGTCCCAGCGAGCGCGCCAGGCGGGGTCGGGCTTTTTCGAGCGGTATTTGAACCCCACCGGCCGCAGGATCAGCGCGGCCAGCACCAGGAACATCGCGAGGTAGAAGCCCGAAAAGCTGACCGCATAGACGAAGGGCCAGGCGGCGAAGATCGCGCCGCCGCCCAGGATGAACCAGACCTGGTTTCCCTCCCAGGTCGGCCCGATGGAGTTGATGACCATCCGCCGCTCGGCATCGTCGCGCGCGACGAAGGGCAGGAGGGCGGCGACGCCGAGGTCGAACCCGTCGGTCAGCGCGAAGCCGATCAACAGCACGCCCAGCAGCGCCCACCAGATCAGGCGTAATATCTCATAATCGAACATGTCCCACTCCTTCTGCTCAGGCGGTGACGGGAATGGCGGCGGGGATCGGGCCGCGTGCGGGCTGGTCGTCCCGTTCCTCCGGTCCGTGCGCGATGGCGGCCAGGATCAGCCGTATCTCGATCACCGCCAGCACGCCGTAGAGCGCGGTGAAGCCCGCCAGCGTGGTCCATAGCGCGCCGCGCGTGAGCGAGCTGCTGGCCAGGAAGGTCGGCAACACGCCCTCGATCGCCCAGGGCTGCCGCCCCAGCTCGGCGACGACCCAGCCCAGCTCGATCGCGATCCAGGGCAGGGGGATCGCCGCGACCGCCAGGCGCAAGAACCAGCGGGCGTTCACGTGCATCCTGAGCGAACAAAGGATGAAGGCGGTGGCGAACAGCGCGATCATCGCAAAGCCGATCAGCGCCATGATGCGGAAACTCCAGAACAGCAGGCCGACATCGGGCACCGTGTCCCATGCCGCCGCCTCGATCTGCTGCGGGGTCGCGGCGCGCGGGTCCGCCATCTGGCGCTTGAGCAGCAGGGCATAGCCCAGGTCGCGCTTGTGCGCCTCGAACCGCGCGCGTTGGGCCATGTCTTGCGGGTTCGCCTTCAGCCGCTGGACCGCGTCATAGGCGATCACGCCCGAGGCGATCCGCTCCTGCGCCTTCAGCACGAGCTCGGACATGCCCGTCACCGTGCCGTCCAGACTGCGCGTGGCGATCAGGCCCAGCAGCCAGGGAATCTCGACCTTGTAGCGCGTCTCGCGCGCGACGGTGTCGGGATAGCCGAACAGGGTCAGGCCGGAGGGGCCGGGTTCGGTGTGCCAGACCGCCTCGATCGCGGCGAGCTTCATCTTCTGGTTGTCGGTCAGCGCATAACCGCTTTCATCACCCAGCACGACGACCGACAGCGAGGAGGCGAGGCCGAACGCCGCCGCCACCGTCATCGACCGGCGCGCGACGGGCAGGAACCGGCCCTTGAGCAGCCAGAAGGCCGATACGCCCAGCACCACGACCGAGGCGCAGACATAGCCCGCGCTGACCGTGTGGACGAACTTGGCCTGCGCGACCGGATTGAACAGCACCGCGCCGAAGTCGGCGACCTCCATGCGCATCGTGTCGGGATTGAAGCTCGCCCCGACCGGGTTCTGCATCCAGCCATTGGCTATCAGGATCCACAGCGCCGACAGGTTCGTGCCCAGCGCCACCATGAAGGTGACGATCAGATGGCCTAGCTTGGAAAGGCGATCCCAGCCGAAGAACATCAATCCGACGAACGTCGCCTCCAGAAAGAAGGCCATCAGCCCTTCGATCGCCAGCGGCGCGCCGAAGATGTCGCCGACATAATGCGAGAAATAGGACCAGTTGGTGCCGAACTGGAACTCCATGGTGAGGCCGGTCGCCACACCCAGCACGAAGTTGATGCCGAAGATCTTGCCCCAGAAGCGCGTGGTGACGCGCCATACCGGGCGGTTGGTCATGACATAGACCGATTCCATGATGACCAGCATCATCGACAGGCCCAGTGTCAGCGGCACGAATAAAAAATGATACAGCGCGGTAGCCGCGAATTGCAGCCGCGACAGGTCGACGACCCCCGGATCCATATGACGCCTCCATCGAAGGCCATCCCCGGCCTTCCCGGCAAAGGGGGTAGGTTCTGGGGGCGGTCGAAACATTGACCGCGGTCAAAGACCCGGGCGATCGCCCCGGCGAGTGTGCCGGCATGACGACGATCACGCATGACCGCAGCGCCGCGAGGGCGCGTACCCGCTGGCTGAACCGGGCGGCGGGCCGGCGCGATGGCGCGGCGGGGCTGCTCCTGCTCGACACGATGGCGGCGATCGGCTTCGCGGTCGCTATCGCCGGTGGCGTCGCGGCAATCGCGGCGGAGGAAAGCGCCTGGCCCTGGGCTATGTTGATGCTCGGGGCAGGGTCGCTGCGCGGGCTGTTCGCCGCCGCCGCGATGCGGATCGGTGCGCGGCGCGCTGCGGCGGCCAAGCGGGAACAGCGCGGGCGCGTGATCGCCGACGCGTTGTACCGCACCTCCGGCCGGCCGATCGACGCGGGCCTGCTGGCGGCGCAGGCGGTCGATGCGGTCGAGGCGCTGGATGGCTATGTCGCGCGCTTCCTGCCCGCCCGGAGTGCCGCCGCGATCGCCCCGATGCTCGTGCTGGCCGCCACCGCCTGGGCCAGCTGGTTCGCGGCCTTGATCCTGGCCGCGACGCTGGTGCCGTTCGTCGCCGCAATGATCCTGGCCGGCGGCGCGGCGGCGGATGAGTCGCGTCGCCAGTTCGCCGCGCTCCACCGCCTGTCGGCGCGCTTCGGCGACCGGGTGCGCGCGTTGCCCGTAATCCTCGCCTTCGGCGCCGAAGCGCGCGAGACGGAGGCGATCGGGGCGGCCGCCCGCGAGCTGGCCGAGCGCACGATGCGGGTGTTGCGCATCGCCTTCCTGTCCTCCGCCGCACTGGAATTCTTCGCGGCGTTGTCGGTCGCGCTGGTCGCGGTCTATTGCGGCTTTTCGGTTCTCGGCCTGTTGCCCTTCGCCGCGCCCGAGAGCCTCGATCTTACGCACGCCTTTTTCGTCCTGGCGCTCGCACCCGAATTCTATGCGCCGATGCGTCGGCTGGCCGCCGCCTATCATGACCGGCAGGGTGCGGAGACCGCCGCCGACACGCTGATGGCGATCCCCGCGCCCGTCGCGAACGCGCCCGTTGTCCTGACCGCGCCGTTGGTCTTGCACGACGTCACCATCCGCTACCCGGACGCTGACCGGCCGGCGGTGGCGGGACTTTCCCTGCGGATCGCACCGGGCGAGATCGTCGCGCTGCTCGGCCCGTCGGGCAGCGGCAAGACGAGCGTGCTGCATGCGCTGCTCGGCCTGGCGCCGCTGTCCGCCGGCACCATCGCGGCGAACGGTACGCCCATCGCCTCGATCGCCGGGCAGGCGAGCTGGGCCGGGCAGCATCCGCTGCTGATCGCCGGTACGATCCGTGAGAATCTTTTGCTGGCATATCCAAGCGCGGACGACGTCGCGCTGGCACGGGCCATCGCGCTGGCGGGGCTGGGGCCGATGCTGGCGCGGCGGGAGGGCGGGCTGGACCACCGGCTCGACGCGCGGGGCAGCGGCCTGTCGGGCGGCGAGCGGCGACGGATCGCGCTCGCTCGCGCGCTGCTTAAACCCGCGCCCTTTCTGCTGCTCGATGAGCCGACCGCGCATCTCGACGCACAGGCCGAGGCGGCGCTGATCGCCACCATCGCCCAGGCCGCGCGCGGACGCACCACCCTGATCGCCACCCATAGCGAAGCGCTCGCCGCCATCGCCACCCGCATCGTCCGGCTGGGAGACGCCGCATGACCATGTCCTCGCCGCTCGCCCGCCTGCTCGCCAACGAACGCCGGGTAGAGCGCCGTCGCTTGCGACAGGCCGCCATCTGCGCCGCGCTGGTCGCGGCGGCCTCGGTCCTCCTGCTCGGTCTGTCGGGCTGGTTCCTGACCGCCGCCGCGCTGGCGGGAAGCACGGGTGTCGTGGCGGCGCAGGCGTTCAACTATATGCTGCCCTCGGCGGGCATCCGGCTGCTCGCGATCGTGCGTACAGGCGCCCGCTATGGCGAGCGGCTGGCCGGCCACGCCGCCGCCTTCGGCGCGCTCGCTCGGTTGCGGCCCGCGCTTTACCACGCCATCACGACTGCCCCGCCCGAGGACGCGCTGGCGCTCGGCCGGGGGGAGGCGACCGCGCGGCTGATCGGCGATGTCGATGCGGTGGAGCTGCGCTTCGTCCGCCTCTCGGGGCCCTGGGGCGTCGCAGCGGCACTGGTTTCCGGGATGGCGCTGGCCCTGCTGGGGGGATGGTCGGTCGCGGGTGTGACCCTGGTCTGTGTCGGCGCTGTGCTGTTGATCGGCCATGGCCTTGCCCGGCGGCTCGACGTCCCTGGCCGTGCGGTGCAGCGCGCGACCGGGGATCTGCGCGAAGAGGTGGCGATGCTCGGCGACGCGGCGGCGGAGCTGCGCTGCTTCGCGCTGGAAGACTGGGCGATCGATCGTATCGAGCAGGCCGGGGATCGGCTGGCGGCGGCGCAGCGTCGGCAGGCGGCGGTGGCGGCGGGGTTCGAATGGCTGCATGCCGCCGGCGTTGCGTTGGCGGCGGCCTTGGCGCTTACAATGGGGGCGCATGCCGGGGCGGCGATCGCGGCGCTGGCCGCGCTGGCGGCGGCGATGACCGTCGATGCCATCGCCCCGGTCCTGCGCGCGATGACCGAGCGGGGACGGCTGGCCGAAGCCGAGGCGCGGCTGAACAGCGTGCTGACGGCGGGAGCGGGCCGGCCCCATGCGACCGCGCCCGCACCGATCGACCCGGCATCGCTGGTCCTTGATGGTCAGCGGGTTGCGCGCGGTACGCGGATCGCGCTCACGGGGCCGTCGGGCTGCGGCAAGACGACGCTGGTCGAGGGGCTTCTGGGTCTGCGCGCCTTGGCGGCGGGCCGCGTCCTGGTGGATGGGCGGGATGCCGCCACCCTTCCGGCCACGGTACGACGCGCGACCTTCGCCTGGGCGCCGCAGGACGCCGCGTTGATCGCGGGCACGGTGCGCGACAATCTGCGGCTCGCCGATGCCCTCGCGGACGATGACCGGCTGTGGCAGGCGCTGGCCGATGCGGCGCTGGACGGGGTGGTGCGGGCATTGCCGCACGGGCTCGACGCATGGCTGGGCGACGATGGCGCACGGCTGTCGGGCGGTGAGCGGCGGCGGCTGTCGCTGGCGCGCGCCTATCTGGTCGCCGCGCCATGGCTATTGCTGGACGAACCGGTCGAGGGGCTGGACGGCGATCTGGCGGCGTTGGTGGCCGCGCGGCTCGATGCGCGGCTGAAGCGCACCGGGCAGGGCCTGATCGTGGTCAGCCACCGAGCGGTCCTGACCAGCTTGTGCGATCGGCAATGGCCGGCATGCCCCACGCCGCGCCGGTCGGTCGCCTGACGGATCAGCCCGCCACGGCGGCAAGGCGCGGCGGGTCGAGCAGGCGAACGCCGCGCAGACCGGACAGCGCGATCAGTCCGGTGTCCTGAAACAGCGTCATGTGCCGGCTGACCGTCTCGATGGCGAGGCCTAGCGCCTCCGCCATCGCACCGCGCGACAGCGGCAGGCAGAACGCCTCCCGGTCCCGGCATCCGCTTCGTCGCGCCATATCGAGCAGCAGCGCCGCCACCCGTGCATCGGCGCGTCCCCGCGCCAGCATCGGCATCCAGCGGCGCGCCTCGGCCAGTGTCGCCATCGTCCGGCGCAGCATCAGCCGGCGCGCGGCCGGATGGTCGGCGAGGACGGCCTCCAGCGCGGGACGCGGATAGACGCACAGATCGGCGTCGCTCAACGCCGTGATCGTGTCGGCCGCGCGCGCGACGAACAGGCTACCGACGAAATCGCCCGGATAGAGCAGTCCGACGATCTGGACCCGGCCATCGGCCTGCGCCCGCGTGACCTTCAGCACACCGCAGACGAGGTTGGCGCAGATCGGCGACGGCTCTCCCGCCCAGCATATGATCTGTCCGCCTACGATGCGGCGGCGGCGCCCGATATGGTGCAGCGCGGCCAGCTCGTCGTCCTTCAACCCCACGCACATCGCCGTCGCGCGCACCGGACAGGCGGAGCAGCGCGGCGGTGGATCAGACGGCATGGCTGAAGCGCGTATCGTCGACCGCGCGCCAGGCGTCGATCGCGGCGGCGATGCTGCGCGCATAGGGCAGGGCGGCCTCCGTCAGATGCAGCTCGCTACCCCGCCAGTCGATCAGACCGACCGTCGCGAAGGGGTGGAGACGGGCCGCGACCATGTCCCTCTCAGGCAGGAAGGCGAGGTCGGCCACGCCCCGGCACAGCAGCGCCTCGATCGCGCGCGCGCGTCGCTGCTCCAGCGGCCCGCGCCGGATACCCCGCGTGATGGCAAAGCGCCCTTCGGCGATCGCGCCGTGCCATTCGCCGGCCTTCTTGGCATTCTGAAGCAGGCGGTCGGGGAACTGGCTGATCGCGCTGGCGCCCAGGCCGATGAGGATGTCGGCGGGGTCTTCGGTGAACCCCTGGAAGTTGCGGCGCAGGGTACCATCGTCGGCGGCGCGCGCCAGCGCGTCGCCCGGCCTGGCGAAATGGTCGAACCCGATGGCGCGGTAGCCCGTCGCGGTCAGCCGGTCATGCGCCAGCGCCGCCTGGCGAAAGCGCGCCGCCGCATCGGGCAGCGCGGTGGCGTCGATGCGGCGCTGGCGCGGGATCATGTGCGGGACATGGGCATAGCCGAAGACGGCCAGGCGTTCCGGCGCCAGTTCCAGCGTGGTCTCGATCGTCGCGGCCAGTGCGGCATCGTCCTGTCCCGGCAGGCCGTACATCAGGTCGAAATTGATCGACGCCACCCCGGCGCCGCGCAGCAGGTCCACGGTACGGACGATGTCGGCCAGCGGCTGGACCCGGCCGATCGCGGCCTGAAGCGCGGGGTCGAACGTCTGCACGCCCAGGCTGACGCGGCCGACGCCGCATCGCGCCAGGGCCAAGGCCCAATCGGCATCGAACCCGCGCGGATCGATCTCGACCGACAGGACGGCCCCGGTACAGGAGAAGACGGTGCGAAGATGCGCGACCAGTGCGACCAGGGCCTGCGGCGGGATCGCATTGGGACTGCCGCCCCCTAACGCGATCCGCCCGACCCGGCCCCGCCCGCCGAGGCGAGCCGCGACCAGATCGATTTCCGCATGCAATCGCGCGAGATAGCCATCCAGCCGCGCCGTCCGGTTCGCGGCACCCGTGTTGCACCCGCAATACCAGCAGATCGTCCGGCAATACGGGATGTGCAGATACAGCGATACCGGCGTATCCGCCCCGATCCTGTCGAGCGCCGCACCCATGTCATCCGGGCCGACGCCATCGCCGAACTCGGCGGCGGTCGGATAGCTGGTGTAGCGCGGCACGGGCCGGGCGAGCAGGTCGGGATGATAGGGCCACATGCCGCATCTGGTGCCCCGATCCCGTCGCTCCGCCTTTGACCATGGTCAAAACCGCCCTTGTCGATGGTCAAGGCGGGGCCGTGCGCCGGCGCCTAACCCGGCCCCCATGACCATCAGAGGAGATTGGGGATGACGATCATCAGGACCAGCATCGGCCTGCTCGCGATTGCCGCCGCCGCCATCGGCGCACCGGCATCGGCGCAGGATGTCGCGCGCGTCGGCGTGAAGGCGGGCGACGTGTTGCTGCGGGCGCGTGCGATCCTCGTGGCGCCCAACGAGCGGTCAAGTGCCATCCTGCCCGGCCTGCCGGGCGAGACGGTCCGTGTCGGCAACAGCGTCATGCCGGAGGTCGACGCCACCTATATGGCGACGGACAGGATCGGCTTCGAACTGATCGCCGCCACCACGAAGCACAAGGTGGGCGGAGTGCGGGGGACGACCGGCGCGATCGGCGACCTCGCCTCGACCTGGGTGTTGCCGCCCACGCTCACCGTCCAATATCATTTCCGGCCCCGGGCGCATGTCCGCCCCTATGTCGGCGCAGGGGTGAACTACACGATCTTCTGGAACGAGAAGGCCAGCGCGGCGCTCCGCTCGGCCGTCGGCCCGACCCGCGTGCACCTGAAGGACAGTGTCGGCTGGGCCGCACAGGCGGGCGTCGACGTCGACATCTCGCGCACGCTGTTCCTGAACCTGGACGTCAAATATATTGACATCGATACACGGGCGCGTCTGGATACGACGGCGCTCGGCCGGCAGCGGGTGCATGTCGCCCTTGATCCGTTGGTGTTCGGCGTCGGCCTGGGCATGCGCTTATAGCCCGCACGGCCCCTCGATAGGGCGGCGCCATGGCGGAGGGCGATGCGCGCGGGGTCGACAGCCGGGCACCGCGCGATGATCGTCCGGGATGACATCGGTCGCAAAAGGCGACAAGGGTGGCCGATGATCTCCAAGGCCCGCATCGGATGGCTGCTTCGGCGCATTGTCCGGCAAATATGGTTCCGCGCCGCGCTCATCAGCGTGATGAGCGTGGTGGTCGCGGCCTTTGCCGGCATCGTCGCGCGCCTGATCCCCTATCACTTCACCGGCGACATCGGCCAGGATGCCGTGGGCACCGTGCTGGAGATCATGGCGTCGTCCATGCTGGCGGTGACGACCTTCTCGCTGACCGCGATGGTCAGCGCCTATTCCTCCGCCACGCAGCTGGCGACGCCGCGCGCGACGCAGCTGATGATCTCCGACCGGATGTCGCAGAATGCGCTCTCCACCTTTCTGGGGGCCTTCATTTTTTCGGTGGTGGGCATCATCGGCCTGCAGACGCGCCTGTACGGCGGGCAGGGTCGGGTGCTGCTGCTGATCGCGACCATCCTGCTCGTCACGCTGGTGGTCATCACGTTGTTGCGCTGGATCGCGCATCTGGCGTCGTTCGGGCGGATGTCGGACGTGATCGACCGGGTCGAGAATGCGGCGTGCTCGGCCATGGCGGCGTTCGCGGCGGACCCCTATGGCGGCGGGCGGCCGGCCGGCCCGGTCCCGCCCGGCGCCCGCGCGCTCCCCGCCAAGTCGATCGGCTATGTCACCCATGTCGATGTGGCGCATCTGGCCGCACAGGCGCGGCAATATGACGTCGCCGTTCATGTCGGCGCGATCCCGGGCACGATGGTGCACAAGGGGCGCCCGCTGCTCCATGTGATCGGTGGCGAAGGCGAGGAATGCCTGGACGACGCGCTGGCGGCGGCTTTCTCGATCGAACGGCACCGCAGTTTCGACCATGATCCGCGATTGGGGCTGATCGCCTTGGGCGAGATCGCGGGTCGGGCCCTGTCGGCCGCGGTCAACGATCCGGGCACGGCGATCGAGGTGCTGAACGCCCTGTTGCGCAGTCTGGCCGAGCTGCCCGCGCAAGCGCCTTCGTCAGACCAGGACCTGCCGCAGGTCTATGTCCCGCGCCCCACCGTCGACGAACTGGTGCGCGCCGGCCTGTCCCCCATCCTGCGCGACGGGGCGGGGGACGAGGAGGTGGCGATCCGCACCTTCAAGACGCTGGCGGCGCTGCGCGAGACGCTGCCCCACGCGGCCGCGACGATCCGGGACTTGGAGGCCGAGCTGACGGCGAATGTCGAGCGCATGATGGCCGACGAGGCGGCGCTCGCCCGAACGTTAAAGGCCAAGCCCGACCGCGCGTGACGGCGCGGGCCGCGTCGCGGGGCGGGTGAAGGCGGGGGTCACCAGCAGATGCGGCATGGCGAGCGCCGCGATCGCCGCGAAAAGCCCGCGAACGCCGCTCGTCTCGATCCGCAGGAACAACAGGCCGACGAGCGATCCGATCAGAAGCGCGGCGATCAAGACGGGCGCGATGGCCCGCAGATAGGCGCGCTGGCTTGCGAGGGCCATGTGTCGGCGCCGCGCCTCAGTCTGCGGCAGGGCATGGAGGATCAGGAAGCCGACCGAAAATCCGACCAGCGGCGGCAGGAGCAGCAGCGCCGCCGTACCGACCGCCAGCGTTCCGTCCCGTCGGCGCCCGGCGCGAACGATCATCATGACACTCGCCACGCCACCGACGAGACGAAGCGCGGTGACGATCGCCGGCGGCGTCGTGGCCCCGGCGGCCAAATCGAGCAGCGCCGCATATTCACCCGGATGAAACAGGGCCGGCGCGGCGATCAGCCCGGTGCCGAGCGCGCAACGCTCCGGCCATGAGGTATCGGGCGCGTCCTCGGCGGCGAAATGCAGGGCCGAGGCGACCAGGAACAGCGGCAGCGCGATGGCGGGAAAGGCGGTCCACCACGCCAGGCAGATCAGCGACACGGCCGCGTAGAACAACAGGAATGCGGGTCGTCGCGCCGGGGCCACCACGCCCAAATCGCTGGCACCGTGCGCCATGCCGACGACCCCCAGCGCCAGGATCGCGAAGACCAGCTGCCCGGCGCGGGGGCCGGCGCTGGCGGCCAATGCCACCAACACCAGCGCACCCCGTCCGATCAGCGGCGCCGATCGCGTCACGCGCGCGAGTCGGAAACGCGCGACGAATGCAGCGCGGCGTCCAGATTGCCGGACGCGTAGAAGGCGTAGACGACCTTGGCGACGATATCCATGATCAGGATCGCCCAGACGGAGGCCGGATCGCCGATGATCTTCAGCCCCTCCGGCCCGATCAGGAAGATGATGGGGTACAGGAACCAGATGACGGTCAGGAAGGTGACGTTCTTCCGATAGGCGGAGGCGATCGGCTCGCCCCGTTCCACCGCCGTCGCGCGCAGCGGGCCCCAGAGCAGATAGAGCACGCCCGCAAAGGCCGCACACGACCAGAAGTACCAGACCCATTTCATTACCGGCACCGTCGCCAGCGACGAGATGAGACCAGTCGCGATCATCAGCACATCGAGCACGATGATGGCGGTCAGATAACCGCCGACCTCACCCGTGCGCCCGCGATCGTGAAACGCGGTCAGCACCAGGCCCGCCAGCAGGATGGGGGTGGTGACCGACCAGTCGGCATAGCGGGCGAGATAGACGAGCGAGCCGTCGACATGCACCAGCGTGCCGATCCCGAAGGTCATCGCCAGATACGCGGTGGCCGCGATGAAGGGTACGGTCGCGTGCAATAGCGTGTGATGCAGGGCCGGGGGCGTCTTGCTGCCCTTCGCATAGATTGCCAGCGACCCTAGCGACATGATCGTGAAGCCGATCAGGAACGCGGTCCACTCCATAAACACTTCTCCCCTTGCGGGACGACAGGAGGCCGACCCTGCCAGTTTAACAGAGGTTGGGTCGCGTTGATCCGAGATGACGAAAATGTTAGTTTCGCAGCGTCGGGGGCGATCGTCTGGATGTGGCATGCTTGATCCGGGCCGGCGGCCGTGTGGAGGCGATGTCGGATGATCGCGACCTGACGGTCCGATGGGACAGGACGGATGCGGTGATCGCGCCCCACCCTGTTTGCCGCCGGCAGGGGAAACACACCGCATTTGATGTGTTGAAGCGATCAATTGGCCAAATCCGGGATCGATAATGACCGAACACTCGACACCTTCCGATCCCCATGACCGTGACGATGTCGATCCCACCGGCCTTGCGGCGGGCCGTCAGGCGCAAGGCAAGATGGACCAGGGGGCGAACGAACCCACCGAGCGTCCCGGCCTTCACCACTGGCGCGAAAGTACCATCACCGATCCCGATCTGGACGACCGGGGTGGCGTGTTCTTCGCCGCGATCGAAATGACGCGGATGCCGATGATCCTGACGGACCCCAATCAGGACGACAATCCGATCGTCTTCGCCAACAAGGCTTTTCTGGACCTGACGGGTTACGAGGAACGCGAAATCCTGGGCCGGAACTGCCGCTTCCTCCAGGGCGCGCAGACGGATCGGGAGGCGGTGTCCGAACTCGGCCGGGCGGTCGAGGCACGGGACGCCATCGCGCTGGAGATCCTGAACTATCGACGCGACGGCACGCCCTTCTGGAACGCGGTCTTCATCGGGCCGGTATACGACAAGGCGGGCGACCTACGCTATTTCTTCGCCAGCCAGCTCGACGTGACCCGGCGCCGCAATTCCGAACAGAGCATGCGCCAGTTGCAGAAGATGGAATCGATCGGCCAGCTGACCGCAGGGCTTGCCCATGATTTCAATAACCTGCTCCAGGTGGTTAACGGCAATCTCGAACTCGCGGCGGCCAGCCGAAACCCGGAGAAGATCGGCCGCTATCTCACCGCCGCACAGTCCGCCGGCGAGCGGGGGGCCAAGCTGACCCGGCAACTGCTCGCCTTCGCCCGCAAGTCGCGCCTCGACCCCCGTACCGCCGATCTATCCGAGGTAGTGGCGAATTTCGCCGAGCTGTTGGAGAGCGCGACCGATGGCCGGGCCGTGGTGGTCCTCGATCTGGCGGCCGATCTGCCGCACGTTGCGATCGATGCGAACCAGTTGGAAATGGCGCTGCTCAACATCGTCACCAATGCGCGCGACGCGATGGACAAGGGGGGCGACATCACCGTCGTGACCCGCGCGGTCACACTGGACGGCGTCGACGAGGCGCACGATCTGCCCGCCGGCGATTATGTCGCGGTGGAGGTGATCGACGAGGGCGAGGGCATGAGCCCGCATGTCGCCGAGCGCGCGGTCGAACCGTTCTTCACCACCAAGGGGGTCAATAAGGGCACCGGCCTGGGGCTGGCGATGGCGAGCGGTTTCGCGCGACAGTCGGGCGGACGCCTGGAGATCGAAAGCGAGATGGGGGCCGGCACGACCGTCCGCCTCCTCTTTCCTACCCAGGTCGGCGCCCCCGCCAGCGCGGAGGAGCGCGCCCTGCATACGCCCGCGCAGGCCTTCGTCCAGGAGGGGTATGTCCCGCGCATCCTCGTCGTCGAGGATAATGAGGACGTGGCGAAGGTCGCATGCGAGGTGCTGGAAAATGCCGGCTACGCCATTCTGTTCGCCAGCAACGGGGACGAGGCGCTTCGGCTGTTCGACGCCACCCATCAAGACGCCCGTATCGACCTGTTGTTCACCGACCTGATGATGCCGGGCAGCCTGGACGGGCTGGCGCTGGCCGACGCCGTGGCGGAGCGCGATGCCAGCGTCTCGATCCTGCTGACCACCGGCTATAACGAGGAACTGGTCGCGAAGGATACGCCGACGCGCCGGACCGACGTGCTCAGCAAACCCTATCGCCAGCCCGACCTGCTCGACCGCGTCAGCCAGGCGCTCAATCGCCGCGGGCAGGGCGGTGAACGACGCACGCCCTCCGATTTTGGGTCGGTCGAGGCGTAACCGGGACGGCGGCGACGGCCGGCCATGATCTGGCAGGTCGGCCTGGGGGTGATGACGTCCATGGCCGCCAGGTCACACAGACACGATCAAACGCCGGGCAATTCCGTCGCTGTCGGCGCCGGGCAATCCATTCGACGAACACGGCATCCCGGTAGACCCTTGCCACCGAAATGATAGCCGATGGCAGCGAACACGTTGTCGCTTCGCCAAAAGTATCGCGAAGCACGCGCTTTTCGATGCGCTGGCGTCCTGATGTCAGGGACCCCCGTGCCCGCAACGGCAAGCCGTGCGTCCGCCATCTGACGATGCGCCGGGCGTCAGCGCCGACCCCGAACAGGTTGTCACCGGCAGCGCGCTAGACCGCGATGACATCGTATCGAATCAAAGCGAGCTCCTCCCCTTCAGGAGAGGGGTTGGGGTGGGGCATCGCCTCACACTGTCTGCCTGTGGAGGCGCCCCATCCCCGGCCCCTCCCCTGAAGGGGAGGGGTGGATTCACTTCATGTCATCCTTCTCTAAGGTTTCGATCGAGGTTGATCGCGATAGCACGTCCGGTGCGAGCGGAGCCCCATTCCCATTTTAAGCGGACTCCCGCCATTCGCCCTAAGCAAGCCGGGGTCATAACCCGGTAAATATTTTACAGCATCACAATCGAATGTTGGCTGATGCGCTACGCATGAACGCGATTAGTACCTGAGACTGGTTGGTTCGGTAGCATTCAGTATGCTTTTTACATCCCGGAGGGCGACGGATGGCACGTCGCCGATTGGGAGACAGTTTATGGCAAGCGAACCCACGCGCAGTCGGGCGGTGTTCTCGACGGAGGATTTCGGCCTGTTCAAGGAAGCCGTCGGCGCCCATCTCTGCCGGATCGCGGACGAGCCCCGGTCGGCAAAATTCTCCAACCTCTACCATCGTCTGGGCCGGCTCGGCTGATCGCCGGGCAAACGCGTCCCGAAACCCCTTGGCAATGGCCGATCCTCGCCCCCCGCGCCACCTGGCGCGGGGAAGACCGATGCGTCGTGTCCATGCCCCCTGCCTCCGAAGGACCCCGCCAATGACCTATCACGAACAGACCGCCCGAACGGCCGCGCTCATCCGCCAGCATGGCGGCACATGGGACGGGATCGACGCCGAAGCGGTGGCGCGGATGCGGCTCCAGAACCGGTTCAAGACCGGGCTGGACATCGCCCGATACACCGCCCGCATCATGCGCCGCGACATGGCGGCCTATGACGCGGATCCCGCCGCCTACACCCAGTCGCTGGGATGCTGGCACGGCTTTATCGGCCAGCAGAAGCTCATCAGCATCAAGAAGCATTTCGGCACCACCAGGGGGCGCTATCTGTATCTGTCGGGATGGATGGTCGCTGCGTTGCGGTCGGACTTCGGCCCGCTGCCCGACCAGTCGATGCATGAGAAGACCAGCGTGCCCGCGCTGATCGAGGAACTCTACACCTTCCTCAAGCAGGCCGACGCGCGGGAACTGGGCATGATGTTCCGCGATCTGGATCAGGCGCGTGAGAGCGGCAACGACATGGAGGCGCAGCGCCTGCTCCACGCCATCGACAATTACGAGACGCATGTCGTCCCGATCATCGCCGACATCGACGCGGGCTTCGGCAATGCCGAGGCGACGTATCTGCTCGCCAAGAAGATGATCGAGGCGGGCGCCTGCGCGCTTCAGATCGAGAACCAGGTCAGCGACGAGAAGCAGTGCGGGCATCAGGACGGCAAGGTGACCGTCCCGCACGAAGACTTCCTCGCGAAGGTCCGCGCCTGCCGCTATGCCTTTCTGGAACTGGGGGTCGATGACGGCATCATCGTCACGCGCACCGACTCGCTGGGCGCCGGCCTGACCAAGCAGATCGCCTATAGCAAGGCGCCGGGCGACATCGCCGACCAGTATAACGCCTTCCTCGATTGCGAGGAGATCGCCGAACTGTCGAGCCTGCGCGGCGATGTCGTCATCGAACGCGACGGCAAGCTGATGCGGCCCAAGCGCCTGGCATCCAACCTCTTCCAGTTCCGGGAGGGCACCGGAGCCGACCGCTGCGTACTCGACTGCATCACCTCGCTTCGGAACGGCGCCGACCTGCTTTGGATCGAAACCGAAAAGCCGCACATCGAACAGATCGCGGGCATGGTCGATCGCATCCGTGCGGTCGTGCCCGACGCCAAGCTGGTGTACAACAACTCGCCCAGCTTCAACTGGACGCTCAACTTCCGCCAGCAGGTCTTCGACAGTTGGACCGAGGAAGGGCGCGATCTGTCGGCCTATGACCGTGCGCGACTGATGAGCGCCGACTATGATGAGACCGAACTGGCGCAAGAGGCCGACGAGCGCATCCGCACCTTCCAGAAGGATGCCAGCGCGCGTGCCGGCATCTTCCACCACCTCATCACCCTGCCGACCTATCACACGGCGGCACTGAGCACCGACAATCTCGCCAAGGAATATTTCGGCGAGGCGGGGATGCTCGGCTATGTGAAAGGCGTGCAGCGTCAGGAGATCCGCCAGGGAATCGCGTGCGTCAAGCATCAGAATATGAGCGGCTCCGACATCGGCGACGACCACAAGGAGTATTTCGCGGGCGAGGCCGCACTGAAGGCGGGCGGCGCGCACAACACGATGAACCAGTTCGCCGCCTGAACCGCCTCGGATTTACGGCATGGGCCACGGCTATCCGCGCGATGGTCGTGGTCCATCAATGGCATCGCCATCCTCGCTATGCCGGACCTGCGCCGCAACACATGCAGGCATCGTAGTTATTGCGTGTCGGCTTGTATAACCCCGACACGCAGCGACAGGATGGGCAGAGCATTGCGGCTACCCGTCGACCGCAACAAGTCTTGCCGTGGAAACTTTGGGGGAGTGGCGATTAGGATCGCTGTGGACACATGCTCTACGAACTAAGATGATAAAGCGCCGACAAAGACCATCAAATCCGCAATTCTAACGGGCGCTGGTGCCCTAAACGGGGGGCGTTGGTTCTAGCAAAAAGCGGGCATTTTTCAGGGTTTGTGAGGAGATTTTTTCGATCGCTTCGCAAACACGCCATGTACGTGTGCGACACCCGATGTCGGGGTTGGTTATGGCCGCTTGTTAAGGTGACGCTTGCGAGAACGGCGGTGCGTTTGAGGACGAAGATCTGTGCTTCCGCGAAATGATCTTGCTTTAATTGCGGAGAACGCCTCGACTTTGGAATTCGAAGGCAACATCGTGGAGCATATAGATAAGTTAAGTGGCCTGAATGGCTAAGATGACGCGCTGCTGAGGACTTCGGCAAATGCTTGTAACGCAGACGTGCTGCTGGTTGTCACATTGAAGCGCATTTTCGACGATGGCACTCCGGGCGGGCAAAAATGCCGGCCGGGCGCCATCAGGAAGCCACGGTTCAACATTTGCCGCGAGAGGCCGCGGGTGTCGGCGCCTTCTCCGCAATCGACCCAGAGGAACATTCCTCCGACCGCTGGCGCCACGTCCAGCCTCAATCGCGTGACGTGCTGTTGCAGCGCGACCATGCTCTGCGCCAAGTTCGCGCGCACGCGCTCACATCGGCGGCGGTACAGCCCTTCGTCCAAGAAGCGATAGAAGACCCGTTCGGCGAGGAGCAGGTTGCCCAGCAAATGCGATGATCGAAAGCGGCGTAGCATGTCGACGTAGCGATCCCCGGCCACGATGTAACCGATGCCGACATCGGGTGTCAGGATGCGCGACGTGCCCCCGACATGGATCACGCGATCGAGATGGTCGAGCAGCATGAGCGGTGCGCTCAAGCGGCCGTTGCCTGGCGGTAGAAGGTCGGCATAAGCGGCATCGTCCACCAGAATCATGTCGAATTCCGCTGCGATCTCGATCAACTGGCGTGCCTTGTGCAGCGAGATGCAACTGCCGGTCGGGTTCTGGATCAGCGACGACAGCAGAAACATGACCGGCCGATGTCGCTCGCACAGCTCGCGCAGCACATGCATGTCCGGCCCATCCGCGAGGCGCGGCACGTAGAAGATCGAGGCGCCCTGGGACAGCAGCGCATTCAGATGCATGTAGGACGAGGGATTCTCGATCAACACGGGGCGCCCCGGCCGAACGAAGGCACGGACGACGATCCCGATCCCGGCGATGCACCCGGGGACGGTGAAGATCGAATCGACCGGCACATCGATGCCCTCGATCGCGAATTTCTGGCGTAAGTGTTCGCGCAAGGGGCGATAGCCCGCCAGTTCACCATAGCCGTTCGCGCGCATACCGAAGGCCGCGACGCTTTTTACCACCCGATTGAGCTCGTCGATGGCGGACGCTTCGTGGCGCAGCACGCCGCTGCCAGGCGCACAGTCGAGGGGGGGGGACGCGTAGATAAGCTGGAACGCGACACGATCGTCGGGTGGTACGGCAGCGGGGGCCGAAGGCGGCGGGGCGGCGGGCGGGGCGGAGACATAGAAGCCCGATCCGCGACGTGCGTAGATCCGTCCGCTTGCCACCAGCCTGTCATAGGCGCGCTGTACCGTATCACGGCTGACGCTATGCACGCCGGCCATGGCACGGATCGAGGGCAGCCGCTGACCTGCGATCAGCATGCCCTGTTCGATCTGCCGTTCCACCGCGTCAATCACGCGCGCCATCTGTCCGGCACCGATCGCACAATCGCGTTCGTAAAAAGTGTCCTGGTCAGCGAAGTGGGACAGGCTGGTCATTTTTTATGGCGTTGCCTGCAAGTCAGGTGCTTCGCAATCGGTAATGTTCGCCAGATGGCAAAAACGAATGCAATAATTGCTTTGATGGCCGCTACCGCGATGAATATGATCGCGACGACGCCCGCTGGTGCGTGCGAGCGGACGACGGGCCGTCCGGTTGCCGCCGCAGCCCCGGCGAACGCAGCCGCCAGCGCCATTACCGATCCGGTCACGCGCTTCACCCTGCCCAACGGCCTGAAGGTCATCGTGCAGACGAGCCGGACTGTGCCGCTGGTATCCGCAACCGTCATTTACAATGTCGGCGCCAAGGATGAGAAACCGGGCCAATATGGCTATGCCCATCTGTTCGAGCATCTGGCGATCGACGGCAGCACGCACTGGAACCAGAGCGCGCAACGCTCGCTCCTCGACCTCGGTGCCACGCGGTTCGATGCGCGGACGACGCGCGACACCACCACCTTTCTCGAAACCTTTCCGCGCGCCGCACTGGAACGAGTGTTGTTCCTGGAAGCGGACCGGATGGGCTTTATCGGCGCGGCGCTGACACCCGAGCGGGTCAAGCGTGAGGTCGGTGTGGTATTGAGCGAGAAGCGGCTACGCGCATCAAGGCCCTTCGGCACATCCGACGCGGTGATCTTCGGGGACCTGTACCCGGCCGATCACCCCTATCATCACGGCGTAGTGGGTGAGGAAGCCGATCTGAACGCGGTGACGGTCGACAAGGCGCGGCAGTGGTTCGACACCTATTACGGGCCGTCGAACGCCACGCTGATCCTGGCGGGCGACGTTACCGGAGACGAGGCGCGCACGCTGGTGACCCGTTATTTCGGAGGACTCCAGCCGCAGCCGCCCGTCGAACGGCTGGAGACCTGGGCACCAGCGCTGTCCGGCCCGATCCGGCGGCAGATGTTCGATGCGGTGAGCGACGGGCGGCTCTATGTCGATTATCCGGCACCGCCGGCCGGATCGCCCGCCATCGCAGCGCTGGATCTGACCGCGCAGATTATGGCCAATGGCGTACGTTCGCGCTTGCATCGTCGATTGATCGACGAACTGGGCATCGTCAAATCGGCCTATGTCATGTTCGATGACGGCGTCCTGTCCAGCGTCATGGGTTTCGGCTTTTCCGGCATAGCCCCCGATCAAATGGCTCGGGTGGAGGCAGAGGTGGACGCGATCATCGCGCGCTATGTCGCCGAAGGCCCGACGCCCGAGGAACTGGAGAATGCGCGAGCCGCGCGTATCAATTTCCTGCGGACCCTGCAGGAGACGACATCGGGTAAGGCGTTTCTGCTGGCGCAGGGAGCGCGTCAGAGCCAGACGTCGGATTATGCGGACCGTTATTACCAGCAATTGCTGAGCGCAACGCCGGACAGCGTCCGGCGGGCGGTGGCGGATGTCTATGGCCGTCCGGGCTATCATTTGGTCATGCTGCCCACCCCCCCGTTCAAGGCGACATCCGGTGGATATGATCTGGCCAAGGGGCCTCCACCGGTCGGGCCGATCACGCCGATCGCTTTCCCCGCCGTCCAACAAGCGCGGTTGTCGAATGGCCTGAAGATCGTACTGGTGCCGCGCCCAGGCAGCGTGTCGGACGCGATGCTGCTGCGCTTCGACCAGGGCGGCAGCGCGGGCGCCTCGCACGAAATCGCGCCGATCGTGTTCGATTTGCTGGGGGCCAAGGGCAAGACGGCGCCGCAGCAGGCGCGCGCCCAAGCGGCGGATGCGCTGAGTGGCCGGTTCAACGACAAGGTCGACCTGGATCATGCCGATCTGACCTTCAACTGGGACGCGGCGCACCTGGCACCGGGCATCGCGCTGTTCGGCCGCGCCCTGACCCAGTCGGATGTCACGCCCGAGGCGCTGGCTCAATTGAAGACAGCGCGTATCGATCGGCTGCGGGCGGAGGCGGCCAATCCGAACGCCGGAGCCCAGCGGGCGCTCTATACCGCCATCTATGGCGCGGGCCATCCTTATGCCCCGGCGGCTACGGCTGGGGATGCCATCAAGCAGGTGGAGGCGATCGACGCGGCGACGGTTCGTGTCTGGATGAATGCCCATCTGCGCCCCGACCGGGCGACGCTGTACGTCGCGGCAGATGCCGATATGGCGACGCTGAAGCCATTGCTGGAAAAGGCGCTGGGCGACTGGAAGGCAGAAGGGCCAGCCGCACCGATCGTACCGATTCCGCCGGCGCACGGCCGATCCGCACCGTCGCTGACCGTGCTGGACAAACCGGGAGCGACCCAGACCTATATCCTGGCGGGCAGGGTAATCCCGCCAGCGGATGCGCCCGGCGGCACCGATGACGCCGCGACCCAGGTCGTCAACGAAGTGTATGGCGGCAATCTGACCTCACGCATCGGCACCAACCTGCGCGGGGACAAGGGGTGGACGTACGGCATCGGATCGGGTGTGTTCGACACGCGCGGTCAGCGCCGCTGGATGATCGCCGGAACCGTCAATCGCGATCACAGCGCCGACTCTGTTGCCGAACTCGCCAAGGAGATGCGGGCACTGACGGGCGATCACCCGCCCGAACAGGGCGAGCTTGATCGCATCGTCACGACTGCGGCGAACCGCAACGCCGCGCGGCTGGAAGGCAATACCGATCTCGTGGCCGCGATGGCCGACGCGCAGTCCGAAGGCCTGCCCTATGACGATGTCGTGCGCGAACCGATGCGGCTGCGCGCGCTGACGCTGGATCAGGTGAGGCGGGCAGCGGGCGTCTATGCCGATCCCGATGCGGTCCACTGGGTGCTGGTCGGCGACTGGCAGCGGATTCGCGATCAATTCAAGGATTTGAAGCTTGGCAAGCCGGGTGTGATCGAACCGGCGCGCTGAATAAAATCACGGTCTTTCAAAACATAAGCAAGAGGAACGGGGCCGTGACGTTCGATCGTCGAACCTCAAAGGGGGGGAATCCCATGGGTAAACGTCATATCGTTGTCGCCAGCCTGCTGGCACTCGCTACCGCCGCCGCGCCCGGCACCGCCTGGGCTCAGGCGCGCACATTGTCGCAACCTTCCATGCCGCTGGCTCAGGCGCTTCAACGCATCGCCGCCGAATGGGGCGCTCCGCTCAATATCGATCCCGACGCGGTAAAGGGCATCACCGCCAAACCCGTGGTCAATGCGAGCAGCGAACGCGAGGCGGTGGCCCAGGCCACGCGTGGCCTCCCCGTCGCGGTGCAGGTCGCCGATGATGGCCTGATTTCCATCCTCAACGACGTCATCGTCGTCGCGCGCCCCAATGAGGCGGAAACCAGCGTGCTGGTGCGCGGTCCCACCAGCTCGTCGCGACTGGGCCAGTCGCTGCGCGATCAACCGCGCAACACGCAGGTGATCTCGGCCAAGCTGCTGGAAAAGCAACAGGCGGTGAACCTCACCGAAGCGCTGGCCAATGCCGGTGGCGTCGTCGTCAACACGGCGACGGTGCAGGGCGGCGTCAGCTTTTCGGTACGCGGTTTCGACTCGAACGGCGCCGTCAACGGTCTGCCCAGCGCCTCCAGTTCGTCCTTCGCCGCCGGTACGACGCTGCCGCTCGCCAATATCGAGCGGATCGAGGTGCTGAAGGGGCCCGACGCGATCCTGCTGGGCGGCGACAATCTCGGCGGCACGATCAACATCGTGACCAAGAAGCCCAATGCCGAAGAACGGCTGTACGTCACCGGCGAGACGGGATCGTTCGGGCTGGTCCGTGGCGTACTCGATGCCAATCGGGCGCTGACCGAAGACCATCGTTTGAGCGCGCGCGTCATCGCCTCTGCCGCTACCGCGGACCGGAACTTCGGGGGCTATCGGGGCAATGAGGATTATCTGTTCGCGCCGTCGATCCGCTATAAGAATTCGGTTACCGACGTCATCTTCTCGGCGACGCTCGGCAACCAATTATTTGGCGTAGTGCCCTATACCGTCATGAACACGGCCACCAAGATGCCGTTCGACGTGGCGTTCAACCGGCCGCTGATTGGTGGCAAGGATCAGGGAGTCCAGATCCAGACGACGCAGTTCAATGCCGAAGTCAGTCAGAAGGTGACGGACTGGCTATCTGTCGTCGTTCGCGGACAACACCAGATTGTCGATTTTTCGCTGAAGCAATATTCACCATTTGCGGTGTTGAACCCACAGGGCCAGATTCTCGTGTCGACCGGCGGCGCTCGCCAGCGTGCGAATACCGATGTGCTCGATTCGTTTGCACGCGTGTCGTTCAGCACTGGTGCGATCACGCACAAGATCGTCGGCGGTATGACCATCGTCGACTCGGATGTCGACAAGGTATTTGCAAACGACGGTCGAATGCTCCCGTACAATATCTTCAACCCGACGGGAACGCTGCCGCCGCTGGCGAGAAATTTCAACTCGTCTTCCGTACAGGATTCGAAGCTGTACGGTTATTACGGCCAGTATCTGATCGGCCTGGGGCCGATCCACCTGATGGCGGCCGTTCGAAACAACAGGCGGGAACTGTCATCCAAAGTCACAGGACGTCCAGCCTCCTTCACGAAGAACAACGCCACCACACCCAGTTATGGCGCGGTCGTCGACATCACCGACAAATTGTCGGTCTTCGGCTCGCTCGCTTACGGATTTCAGCCGACAACGGCACTCGACCGGTTCGGTGCACGCTTGCCTGACATCCGCACGCGCAATGCCGAAACGGGGGTGAAATGGGACCTGTTCGACAAGCGCGTCCTGCTGAACGCATCGTGGTTCAGCATCCGCCAAAGCAACCTGCTGGATCGCGACCCCGCTGCGGCGCAGTTCCAGATCGCGCTCCCCGGACAGCTGGGGCAGGGCATCGACATCAACGTCACCGGCAACCCGCTGCGTGGCTTGACGGTCACCGCCGCTTTCACGCGGACGAACTATAGGTACCTCCAGCCGACGCGGAGCCTGGGCAACACCGTGAACGGCCAGCCGCGCGACGTCTATAACCTCTATGCCGCCTATGAGCGCAAGGTGGCCGATGATGTGAAGCTGGGGATCGGCGCCGGCGTGTCCGGGCGATCCAGTTCGGCCATCGATCGCCTGAACGTCTATCGTATTCCCGGGTCGGCTCAGGCGCTGCTAAACGGTTCCGCCTCGATCGGCGCGTTCGACGTCACCATCGGCGTGCGCAACCTCTTCGACGCGATGGCCTATAATCCCACTCGGGCGATCAACTACATCCCACTCGTCGAGCCGCGCACCTGGCGTTTAACCGTCGGCTATCGCTTCTTCTGATCGACAGGAACCTTATCCCATGATGCCGCAACCCAGCCAAAGCGGGGAGGTCCGTCGCGAGACGGGCCTCGCCCCACCCCAGTCGACGCGCGCGCGGTGGCGTGACGCCTGGCGGCTGGTGAGCGGTTACTGGACGTCGCCGGACTGGAAATTTGCGTGGTTCGCGCTGATTATGCTGTTCGTCTTCCAGTTCGGCACGGCCTTCATCCTGCTGCGCGCCAATCGCTGGCAGCGGCAGTTCTTCGACGTGGTCGAGGCGCGTGACGGCAGCCAGCTCGGTCGGCTGATGATCGTCTTCATCGGCATCCTGGCGTTCCAGGTCGCTCTCATTCTCATCGAGAACCTGATCGACGGGCTGTTGTCGATCCGCTGGCGCACCTATCTGACGCGCGACTATCTCGACCGTTGGATGAGCCGCAACCGCTATGCCGAGATCGAGCGGCTGCGCATCATCGACAATCCCGACCAGCGTATCGCCGACGACCTGAACGCCATCACCGCAGCCCTGGGCATGTCGGTCGGCGTACTGCACATCGCCATGCGGGTGATCGGATCGATCGTCACCGGCGTCACCTTTGCGATGGTCCTGCTGGAAACCGCGCCGCCGATCCGTTTCTCGCTGGCGGGCCAGGCCGTTTCGATACCGGGCAGCACCGTCTGGTACGCGGTCGCCTATGCGCTCGTCGGGTCCTACCTGATCACCAAGATCGGCCAGCCGTTCGTCCGCGCGATGATGCGTCAGCAGCACCGCGAGGCCGATTTCCGCGCCGGGCTGATCCATGTCCGGCGCAACGCGGCACAGATCGGCCTAGCGGGCGCGGTGGGCACCGAGCGACAGGCGCTGGAAGAGTCGTTCGACGCGGTACGGCTGAACTTCCGGTCGGTGATCTACAGCTCGCTGGGCATCACGGCGGCGGGCAGTGTCTATGACCGCATGGGGACGGTGCTGCCGCTGTTCATCATGGTGCCGACCTATTTCGCGGGGGGCATGACCTTCGGACAGTTGATGGCCGGGCAACAGGCGTTCGGGCAACTGGGTCAGCAGCTCGGCTATTTCATCAAAAGCTATCAGCTGATCGGCCAGCAGATCAGCTATTTCAATCGTATCAAGGGACTGGACGACGCGATCGACGATGCCCGTCCGGTCGGTATTGCCGTGGGGGCGGGTACCGCGCCCGGCATCGTCCTGGCGACGCACGACCTGGCGCTGCACCGCCCGCATGGCGAAGCGCTGGTCGAGGTCGGCGACTGGCAGGTCGGCGCGCGTGAGCGGTGGGCGCTGCGCGGCGCGTCGGGTGCGGGCAAGTCGACCCTGGTCCGGGCGCTGGCTGGCCTGTGGCCCGATGGCAGGGGGCGCGTCGCGATGGCGAACGATAGCCGCGCGATGTTCGTGCCGCAGCGGCTCTACCTGCCCATGGGCACGCTGAAGGCGGCCGTCTGCTTCCCCGACCGGGCCGAGGCGCATGACGACGCCACCATCGTCGCGCTGCTCGAACAGGTGCGCCTGGGGCATCTGGCGGGAGACATTCATGGACTGCGGCTGTGGCAGGAGGAGCTGTCACCCGGCGAGCAGCAACGCATCGCGCTGGCTCGCATCCTGCTCCACCGCCCGACGCTGCTGGTGTTGGACGAGGCGACCAGCGCGCTGGATGCCGACAACGCCCGCCACTTCTACGACTCGGTGCGCCGGGACCTGCCCGATGCGACGATCATCAGCGTCGTTCACGACGAGACCTTGCTGGTCCACCACACGCACACACTGACCTTCACCGACGGTCGCGCGCATCCCGCCGGCCTGAACGACGGGGCGGGGCGCGGCTGACCGCGCCTGCCATACAAAGGACGAGAACGAATATGGCTGGCAAGGTAATCGACGTCACCGGCGCGGACTTCGCCGAGGTGACGGGGCAGAGCGGCTTGACGCTGTTCGACCTTTGGTCGCCGACCTGTGCGCCGTGCCGCATGCTGGCGCCGGTGCTCGACGATCTCGCAGTCGACTTCACCGGGGAAGTGCGGATCTGCAAGGCGGACGTCAGTGCGGACGTGGCGCTGGGCGAACGCTTCGCGGCGCGCGCGCTGCCGACCCTGGCGCTGTATCGCGACGGCCGGGAGGTCGACCGGATCGTCGGCACACGATCGCGCGCGCAGCTGAGCAATTGGCTCGAGAGCCATTTGTGAGCGAGGCACCTGCAGGCGCATTCCGGGGTGATCCGGCGATCAAGGAGGACCTTCTCGCTCGTCTGCACCATCATGCGAAGAACGGCACCCTGATGTTCGGGGCGACCCATTGGGACGGGCGGGGCGGAAGTCCCCTCGGCGTCTCGATACAAGGCGACGATCGGGCCGAATATGCGGAACGCTTCGGCTATCCGCTGGCGCTTGCCGGTTTGCTGGACCCCCTGATGGCGCTCGCTGCCACCGACGCGGCGGTCGGGCATAGCCTGCGATGGGTGTCCTGTGTCGAACCGGGAGCCGATCTGTCGTCCGTGCTTATCCGGATCGTCGACGGTTTGCTGAGGGAAATGGGCGTCGATCGACTGGCCGCGCCTTATCATTCCGCCTTGCTTGACCTTTACCGCCGGGAAGCGAGCAGCGATCCGCCCGGTCGCCGTGGCTGGTCCGAGTTGCGTGCCGCCATTGAGCGGAGCGAAGCGGCGGAGGAGCCTGGCAGCGACGCGCGAGCGGCGCTTGCGGCCTGTGCGACGGCCTGCTGGCCGCTGCGCACCAGTATGTCGGTGCTCTCGACTTTGGTCGCGGCCTGGGTTCAGGACGCGACCCGTACATCCGACCCGGCCTTCTCCGACACCGTGCAGGCACAGGCCCATGCGATGCTGGATGAGATCCGCCGCGAAACCCAGGCGCAGCGCGATGCCGGGGAGGTCGTGGACATCCCGGCGCTGTTCCGATCCCGCGCACCGGATCTGGCGGCGGCGTTCGAAGCACGGCTGAAGCAGAGCAACGCGCGCTACGCCGAACGGGCGCGCAGTGCGCCCGGCTTCGTGCTCGACCTGATCGCGGCGCACGCCGCCTGATCCGCGTATGACTTTCCCGAGGATTTGACATGACCCATGCTCTTGCGGACGCGACCAAGCTGCCGCCCTTCGACGCTATAACTCCCGCTGCGATCGGTCCCGCACTCGACGGCATTATCGCCGAGCAGGACAGGACTGTCAGGGACATCACAGCCGCCGCGTCGCCGACGTTTGCCGATGCGTGGTTGCCGCTGGAGCGCCGTCAGGTTGCGATCTCGGCTTTGTGGTCGGCGGTGTCGCATCTGAAAGCGGTGGCGGACACGCCCGCGCTGCGCCAGGCTCATGCCGAGGGGCAGGCGAAGCTTACCGCCGCCCATCTGCGCGTACGACAGGATCCGAACCTGTATGATCTCTTCGTGAAATTGAGGGCGGGGGAGGGATTCGCGGCACTGCCGCAGGCCGATCGCGTCGCTATTGCGTACGCCGTGCGCGACGCCACCTTGGCGGGCGTCGCACTGGCCCCCGATGCGCAACGGCGCTTCGCCGACATCTCGATGGAATTGTCGGCCTTGGGGAACGCCTTTGCCAGCGCGGTGCTCGACGCGACCGACGCCTGGAGCGAGCATATCACCGACGAACGGCAGCTCGCTGGCGTGTCGGACGTCGACAAGACGATGTTCGCCGCCACGGCGCGTGGGCGCGGGCTGGAGGGCTGGCTCGTCACGCTGCAGCAGCCGAGCGTCGCCGCCATCCTGACCTTCGCCGAGGATCGCGAACTGCGCGAGCGGGTCTACACGGCCTATGGCACCCGTGCCTCCGAACAGGGACCTGATGCGGGCCGGTTCGACAATAGCGAGCGGATCGATCGCATCGTCGCGCTGCGTCGCGAAGGCGCGGTCCTGCTCGGCTTTTCCGATCCGGTCGCCTGGTCGCTGGCGACCAAGATGGCGCCGGATGCGGACACGGTGCTGGACTTCCTGCGCGATCTCGCGCGTCGGGCTCGCCCGTTCGCGGAGCGGGAACTGGCGACGTTGCGGGATTTCGCCGCGTCTGAGCTGGGCTTGAACGAGCTGGAACCATGGGACCTCGGCTTCGCGTCCGAGCGACTGCGCGCGCAAAGCCATGCTGTCGACGAGGCGGAGGTTCGCGGCTATTTCCCGGTCGATCAGGTCATCGCCGGTTGGCACGCGCTGATCGAGCGCCTGTACGGCATCCGCTTCGTGCCCCGCGCCGATGTGGCGCTGCCCCATCCCGATAGCTGCTATTTCGATGCGGTCGATGCGACAGGCCAGGTGTTCGGCGGCGTCTATGTCGACCTGCATGCTCGCGCGGGAAAACAGGGCGGCGCCTGGGTGGGGAGCGCCCGGCCGCGCCTCAACGACGGTACGCTTCGCCAGACCCGGTCGCCTATCTCACCTGCAATTTCGCACCGAAAAGCGATGGCGGCGAAGCGTTATTGTCGCACCGTCAGGTCGTCACGCTCCTCCACGAAACGGGGCATTGCCTGCACCATCTGTTCACCGAGGTCGATCGGCCCAGCATCGCAGGGATGGCGGGCACGGAATGGGATGCGATCGAACTGCCCAGCCAGCTGATGGAGGATTTCGCCTGGGACCGCGAGGTGCTGACCGGCATGTCGCGGCATCATGTCACCGGTGCGCCGTTGCCGCCTGCGCTGTTCGAGCGATTGATCGCGGCGCGGCATTTCCAGGCGGGGCTGGCGCTGCTGCGTCAGATCGAATTCGCGATGTTCGACCTGCTGCTCCACCTGGGTACGCTGGGCGACGATCCGATGACCGTGATGGCGGCGGTGCGGAGTGAAATCGCAGTCGTCCGGCCCCCTTCCTGGCATCGCTTTCCGCATGGCTTCCTCCACATCTTCTCGGGCGGCTATGCCTCGGGCTATTACAGCTATTTGTGGGCGGAAGTGCTGGCCGCCGACGGGTTCGAGCGGTTTGTGGAGGCGGGCGTCGTCGACCGCGCCACCGGCGAGGCGTTCCGTGCCGAGGTGCTGTCGCGCGGCGCAACACGGCCAGCGGCGGAGAATTTCCGCGCATTTCGCCGCCGGGATGCCGATCTCACGCCGCTGCTCGTCCGGCGGGGGCTGGTCTGATGCCGGCGGATCGCGCATGGCGCGCGGAGGCGGTGCGCCGGATCGAGGCGGACTATAACCGGTCCGCCGATACCCATCTCGTTCGCCTCGAACTGCCGCGTTATTCCGGCATCACCTTTTACCTGAAGGATGAAAGCAGTCATCCGACCGGCAGTCTGAAGCACCGGCTGGCGCGATCCCTATTCCTGTACGCGCTGTGCAACGGCTGGATCGGCCCGACCACCTGCGTTATCGAGGCATCGTCGGGATCGACCGCCGTCAGCGAGGCGCATTTCGCGCGCATGCTCGGCCTTCGCTTCATCGCGGTCGTGCCAGCCACGACGGCGGCGCCCAAGCTGGATGCCATTCGTTTCCACGGGGGCGAGATCCACGCCGTGGACGATCCTCGCACCGTCTATGCCGTCGCGCAGCGGCTCGCCGAGGAGACCGGCGGCCATTATCTCGACCAGTTCACCAATGCCGAACGTGCGACCGACTGGCGCGGCAACAACAATATCGCCGAGTCGATTTTCGCGCAGATGGCCCACGAGGAACATCCGGTGCCAAGCTGGATCGTCTGCGGCGCGGGCACCGGCGGCACATCGGCCACGATCGGGCGCTATCTGCGCTATCAGCGCCATGCAACGCAGCTGTGCGTGGCGGACCCCGTGCACTCGGTGTTTCACCGCCATTTCGCGGATCGCACGGTGACGGCGCTGCCTGAAGGGTGCGCCAGCCTGATCGAGGGAATCGGCCGACCCCGGTTGGAGCCGAGCTTCGTACCCTCCGTCATAGACCGTATGATCGCGGTGGGGGACGCGGATTCCATCGGTGCGATGCGCGCCCTGTCGGCACGGCTCGGACGCCCGGTTGGCGGATCGACGGGGACGAACTTCGTTGCATGTCTGGCCCTGGCGCGCGAGATGATGGAAACGGGAGTGACAGGCAGTATCGTCATGCTGCTATGCGACGGCGGTGAGCGGTACAGCTGCACCTACTATGACGATAACTGGCTCGCCCGACATGGCATCGATCTTCCGCAATCCATGCAGCGGTTCGAACAATGTTTGGCGGTGCAGACATGACGTTTTCGGGGACTCGCTGCACATTGGTGGTCGCCCCCATGGGAACCGCCTGTCGGCGTTCGGAAGGCGGCGCGGCGACGTGTTCGTCGAGGGGGGCGCTATCGAGGTTGGTCCGGGACAATATGACGCATGGCGTCACCCGGCAGAGATAGCGTTGAACGCGCGGTCTACGCCCACCACGTTCGGGCATTGCTCCGGCGTCAACAGCAGGACGGTCGCGACGCGATCGGTGCAACGCTATTCCGGGCCCGCTTCCGCGTGCAGGAGATAGCCCAGTCGATGGATCCAGCGACGCGAGGGTGTAAATCCGTCGTGGCGTTTAAAGCCTAGGCGGCGGCTGGAGTCCGGCACTGCTTCAAGCTTTGTCTTTCGGTCGCGGAAGATTTGGAGGTCACTCCGTTCCGGCGGGCTGCCGAAGTCGTAGCATGAAAGGGGGGCATAATTGGTTAGGCCGTGGACGTGCCGGAAAGCATCAAATTCCAGCGACGCCAGCTTCTGAGGCCATGCCTTACAGTTGCTGGTCGCTGACGCCGCCAAAAAAGGCTTCGACCATGGATCGCGCCGGAACTGTTGACTAGCAAGGCCGCGCCGCGCTGCCGCAAGCTTCTGGTCGTAAACTAAAGCGTGCGGGTGGTAGCGCTGGCGAGCTTTCTTCCGGTTCGCGCGTAACACGCCGTCGAAGAACGGCCGAAGCGCTGCGAGAATGACCCGACGAAAATAGAAAATGCCAGTATGAGGATCTTTGAAAGGAGCAGCCATGCGGACCACTTTTGCACGCATCCTTTTTGCGCAAGGGTAGGTGTCGATGGTGGTTTGGCGCAGATCTGATGACGCCGGGCGGCTGGCGACTGCCGATCCTTCCGACCGATTTACCGTCGATGGCCGGGACGAGGCGATAGTGTGCGGCGCACTGAATTTTCAGGGACCGCGTGGAGGTGCGCCTTGCGACTTCGTTCGTGGCAAACACTCCAGGGCGCCGAGGTAGGCCGTCCGATCATAAAAAAAGTGGCCCGGCGATTGCGCCGGGCCAGTTGGGGAAACGATCGATCAGAAGCTGGCGCGAACGCCGAAGTTGAAGCGTGTGCCAAAATTCTGGATATTCTTCACGCGCTCTTCCAGAACGGAATAGTCGAAGGTGTAAGCGTTGGTTAGGTTGACGCCCTGGACATAGACCTGGAATTGCGGGGTGATGTCATAGGAAGCGCTGAAGTCCAGCTGCCCATAAGCGCGACGATTCTCGGGCTGGCCGTAATCGCTGAAGCAGGTCCGCAGGAAGGACGAGCGCCAATTGTACGAAGCACGGGCCTGAATGCCGTACTTCTGGTAGAACAGGCTGCCGTTCACCGTGTGCGGCGACAGGCCGTTATAGCCGCAGCTGCTGTTGGTGTTGGCTGCACGCTTGGCCGTATCGCTGACATAGGTGTAGTTGCCCGCGACACCGAACCCGCCGAAGAAGCCAGAGCTGATCCGGTCGGCCGTCAACTGCGCGCCCACCTCGACACCGGCGACCGACCCGGTCGCGCCGTTGCGGGTGCGCGTATCCTGGAAGGTGTACTGGCCGATCTGCACCGGCAGGGTCTGCTGTTCGAGGAAGTCCGAGAAGTCCTTGTAGAAGCCCGCGACGCTCAGATAGCTGATGTCCGAGATGTAGAATTCATAGGACAGGTCGTAATTGGTCGACTTGAACGGACGCAGCGCCGGATTGCCGCCACCCGATACCGCGGCGGTGATACGGCCGTTGTAGAAGTTGTTGACGCCCAGATCGGTCAGGGTGGGGCGGGTGATCGTCTGCGAGAACGCACCGCGCAGGACCATGCGATCGTTCAGATTATATTTGACGTTCGCGGACGGCAGGAAGTTGCGATAGTGGTTGCGCACGTTGACCGCGGCCGCCGCACCGAGCGGGATGTTCAGGTTGTCGTCGCCGGGATTGACGAAGATGCCCAGGATCGGCTGCGCGAAACCGCTCGAAACCACCGAGGTGTCGGTCACGCGGAAGCCGACATTACCCGACCAGCTCGGTCCGCCAACGCCGATGTTGAGATATCCGGCCCAGACCTTTTCGACCACGTCGAGCAGCTGCGTGGGACGATTCCGAAGCCCGAACGGTCCACCCGGCAGCGCCAGTTGCTGGGCCGCGACCGCCGCCTGTTCCGCTGCGGTACGTCCTTGACGCGGTAGCGCCAGCACCGACGGCTGCGACAGATAGGCAAGGACCGCCGCCGGATCGAAGGTCAGGAAATTGACCGGCGCCTTGTCGCTGCCCGAGATCTTGGGGAGGTAGTTGGTCAGCGTGTAGGGCGACAACAGACTGGTCGGGATCGGGATGTCATAGCCGCAATAGGTGCAGACCGTGTCCGAATTGTCGGCCGTCGTCTGGGTCTTGTGACGCTGGTTATACGCCATACCGAACAGGATCGACTTGACCGGGCCGTCATCATCGTTGCGATAATCGCCGTCGAAGTGGAACTCGCTGCCCTGGTCGCGAACGCGACCTTCGCTGACCGAGCTATAGTGCGCCCGCATCAGCGACGGGTCGGTGATGTTGCCCAGGTTGCTCAGTACCGGGATGGTGACACCCGGCAGCAGGTCGTAACGCGGCGCGGTCTGCGCCAGCGAGCCGACCACGATGAAGGCGTTGGGCGTGCGGTTCTTGGCCTTCGTGGTCGAGGCGTCGAACTTGAGGTCCAGATTGTCGGTGACGCTCCATTTCAGGTTGCTGCCGATCTGATAGCTGTCGCTGAAGCGGTTGCTATAGGTCGAGGCATTGTCGTTCTGCGACACGGTGACGCGCTGATCGGCCAGCGACGGATCCGTCAGCCCCGGGTTCGCCGCTAGGAATTGCTGGCCCGGCCGGTTGAAGCCGTTCACGGTCCCGTTGGCATTGGTGGTCAGGCCGATGAAGCGCGGCGTGAAGAAGGCGCCGAAATAGCGGCCGTTGCTGGTCACGTCGAATTTCGAATAGATGCCGTCGACGGTCAGCAGCAGGCGGTCGGTCAGCTTGGCCTGGAAGGTCGAGGTGACGTTCAGGCGCTCGCGACTGTCGTTATAATGATAGAAGGTCGTGTCGCGCGGCGTGAAGATGTTGGCGGCGCTGTTGCCCAGGCTGGCGGCGGTCAGTCCGGTCGAATTGGCGTTGCCGTTGATCACGCCTTCCTGCCCCGGCAGCCAGCCATGGATGGCGAACTGGTCGAACGCGCTGTAGCGCTTGGTATAGGACGCCGCGACGACCAGGCCGATCGTCTTGTCCTTGTTGGTGAAGGACGCGGTGCCCGAGAAGTCGGGGCTCGTCTTCTTGGCCATCGTGTCATACATGCCGCCAGCCGACACGGTGACGTGCGCACCAGCCTTGCCGTCCAGCGGCTTGGCGGTGATGATGTTGACCGTCGCGCCGATGCCGCCTTCCTGCAGCTGCGGCACGGTGCTCTTGTAGATCTCGGTGCGCTGGATCATGTTCGGCGAGAGCACGTCGAACGAGAATTCGCGGCCCGGATTGTCGGTCGCCATGACGCGGCCGTTGATCAACACGGTATTGAACTGCGGACCCAGGCCGCGAACGGTGATGAACTGGCCTTCGCCGCCGTTACGGTCGATCGCGACACCGGTCACCCGCTGCAGCGAGTCGGCGATGTTGACGTCGGGGAACTTGCCCACGTCTTCCGCCGACACGGCATCGACGATCATCGTCGCGTTACGCTTGATCGCTTCGGAGGACCTCAGGCTGGCGCGGATGCCGGTGACGACGATGTCGCCCGTGCTGGGGGCGCCCGCGGTGGCGTCCTCGGCGGGCTGCACGTCTGTGGTCTGCTGAACGGCGGCGGTCGGTGTGGTTTGCGCGACGACGCTGCCGGGCAAAGCGATGCTGGCAACGGCGCACAGCCAATAAGCCTTTTTCATATCCCCTCCTCTTGTAACCGCGATCGATTCGATCATCAGTCTGGGGCGTATCTAATGTTACGCTGCAATTTTAGTCAATCAAAAAACTTCACTGATATTTCAAACAATCGAATTGGCCTTTTACTGGTTGACTTTCAGCAGGTTCGCGCGGCATGATCACGATATGGCATGAGGTCAGAGCCAGCCGGCATCTCGTCTCACGAGAAAATGTGATATTTCAGGAGGGGTAATGGTTGGGGATAGGATCGCGGATTTTCGCGTGACCCGATTGCAGTTTCGGCGCGACCGCAAGGTGGGGGACTCCCAAGTCGGCGCGACCCAAGCCAATATCGTCGCGCTGGAATTGATCGACGAGTCGGGCCGCGTCGGGTTGGGTTTCGTGCAGGTGCTGTTCCAGCCGCTGCTCCCCGAGACGCAACTCGAGTGGGCCTTCCGGCAAGAGGCCTTCCCGGCGCTCGAGGGGCGGACCGCTGCTTCCCTGGCCCTTCGCGTCGGGCGGCCGCGCGGCGGCAATGTCCGCAAGATGCTCGTTCCTTTCGAGGAGGCGATCCAACATGCCGTCTGGGACCTTTTCGCGCAAAGCTGCGATCAGCCGCTCTGGCAGTTGCTGGGGGCCGAGCGTCAGGCCGTCCCCGTCTATGCAAGCGGACTCGATTTCCATCTGCCCGATCATGACTTCATGGAATTGTTCGGCCGCGCGGCCGAAAAGGATTATCGCGGCTATAAGATCAAAGTCGGCCATTCGCTGATCGAACGCGATCTTCATCGACTCGATCTGCTCAAAAAGGCCACGGGCGATGACGGTCGCCCGGTCATGATCGACGCCAACGAAGCCTGGACTGCGGCCGAGACGCGCGCAGCGCTGGCCCTGTTCGAGCGGGCCGGGCACCGCATCTACTGGATCGAGGACCCGATCCCGCGCGACGATTTCGACGGACTGCGCCGCCTGCGGCTTTCGTGCCCGGATACGCGGGTCAACAGCGGCGAATATCTGGATCTGTCGGGCAAGCGCAAACTGCTTCAGGCCGAGGCATGCGACATGCTCAACGTCCATGGCCAGGTCAGCGACGTGATGCGCGCCGGATGGCTGGCGGGCGAGCATAATGTCGAGGTGACGTTCGGCAACAGCTTCCTGGAAGTCGGGGTCAACATGGCGCTGGCGTTGCCCGGCGTACGGTGGCTGGAATACAGTTTCCAGAATTTCGAACATCTGGTCGAGGAGCCGTATGTGATCCGCGATGGTCTGATCCATGGCCATGACCGACCCGGCCACGGCCTGCGGCTGAGCGATGCGGTTCGTACCAAGTATCGCACGCCGGAGCCGCTCGCTGAGGCTGACCTGCCGCCAGCGCCCAGCTGGGAGCGCCCGGCATGAGCGTGGGACTGACTCCACCGGTCGAGGAACCCGCAGCCGTACTGGCCGCTGCCGAGCCGGTCGGCCCCGCCGCCGCGCCCTATGTCGAGGGTACGCGCAAATGGGTGCTGTTGGTGTCGCTGGGCATCGTGTTCTTCACGCTGCTCACGCTCTATGCATCCTGCCTGGGCGTGTTGCTGCCCAATCAGATCCAGAATCTCGACCCTGTCGGGAAGGCGCAGACGCTGGGCGTGATCTATGCGATCACCTCGGTCTTCAGTACGCTGACGACCCCGATCGCGGGCGCGTTGTCCGATCGCACGCGCAGCCGTTTCGGACGGCGGACGCCGTGGATCGTCATCGGCGCGACGATCGGCGGTATCGCGATCATCCTGACGCCCTATGGCGGTGGGCTGGTCGGCATCACCGCGATCTGGCTGGTGTCGGTCGTGACGCTGAACGCGATGCAGCCAGCGATCACGACGCTCGTCGCCGACCGCTTTCCGCCCGAGGAGCGCGGGCTGGCATCCGGCGTCGTCGGCGGTGCGATGACCGCAGGCGTATCGTTCGGCACGTTCATCGCAGGCACGCTCGCGGATCGCATCCCGCTGGCCTATGGTCTGGTCGGCGGCGCAATCATCGTCGTGTGCCTTGCCTTCGTCGCGATCAACCCGGAGCCGCGTGTCGCGCTGCCCCCCGCGACGCCGTTCCGGCTCGGCGCGTTCCTGAAGGGCTTCTGGATTTCCCCGCGTGAACACCCGGATTTCGCCTGGGCGTTCCTGGGGCGCTTCGCGATCTACATGGGCTATCAGGCGATCCTGACCTACCTGCTCTACATCCTCCAGGATCATATCGGGCTCAGCCAGGCAAAGGCGAATGCGACGATCGCGACGATGTCGATCGTGACGTTCGTGGCGCTCGTCATATCCGGCCTGGGTTCGGGCGTGTTGTCGGACCGGTTGGGTCGGCGCAAGCCGCTGGTGTTCATCTCCAGCCTCATCATGGCGGCGGCGGTGGCGATGCCGCTGTTCGTGCCGACGGTGCAGGGCATGATGGCCTATGCGGTGCTGATCGGCCTTGGCTACGGCGCCTTCATGTCGGTCGATCTTGCCCTGATGACGCAGGTGCTGCCCCAGGCGAAGGCGGGCGAAGAGGATGCGACGGGCAAGGACCTCGGCATCCTGACCACGGCGGTCAACGTGCCGCAGATCCTCAGCCCCGTAATGGCCGCGACATTGCTGTCGGCGACCGGCAACAGCTATCCGTCGCTGTTCGTCGTGTCCGGTATCTTCGTGCTGGTGGGATCGTTCTTCGTCCTGCCGATCCGGTCGGTGCGCTGACCCATGCGCGTAATCGACGCCCATATGCATTGCTGGTCGCTGACGACACCGGGACACGAATGGCCGACGGCGGAGACGCCCGTCCTGCATCGTGATTTCGGCGTCGGTGACCTGCTCGCGGTAGTGGGCGACACGCCGCTGGACGGCGTGGTACTGGTCCAGTCGCAGCCGACGGATGCCGATACCGACTGGATGCTGGCGCTGGCGGCTCACGAACCGCTGATCCTGGGCGTGGTGGGTTGGATCGACCTGGCGAGCCCCGACGCGCCGGGCCGGATTGCCGATCTCGCTGCGAATTCGGCGCTGCGCGGACTGCGGCCGATGCTGCAGGGGATCGCGGATACCGACTGGCTGATGCGCGACGCGCTGACCCCCGCGATCACGGCGATGGTGGCGCATGGATTGCGGCTGGACGCGCTGGTCGAGCCGCGACATCTGCCCATGCTGGCGGGGTTCGTCGATCGCTGGCCCGAATTGCCGGTGGTGATCGATCATGCCGCCAAGCCGAGCGCGGCGCGCGGGGGCCTCGACCCATGGCGCGCTCACATGGCGGCACTGGGGGAGCGGGGCGTGTGGTGCAAGCTGTCCGGCATGCGTACCGAGCAGTCGGCGGGCGCCCCTGCCGACGCGCTCGCGCCCTATATCGACCATCTGGTCGCGACTTTCGGAGAGCGGCTGATGTGGGGCAGCGACTGGCCGGTGCTCGACCTTTCCGGTGACGGCTACACGCAGTGGTTCGCTGATGCGCGGCGCCTGTCAGGGCTGACGGGTGTCGCCGAAGAGCGGCTGTTCGCGGCAAGCGCTCGTGCGTTCTACGGATTGGAAGGAACGGTATGATGGGGGGACCCCGCTTCCTGCTGGCGGTCCTGACGCCCGGTGTGGTCGTCATGTCGCCCGCATCGGCGCAGCTGTTGCCGCCGTCTCCCGCAATCCCCGAGCCGTCCGCATCCACGGCCCGCCACCCATTTGATTCAGGTGGCTTTCTGCCGCCGCAGCCGGTCGCGACGCCAGCCATCCTTCATGTCGCGCCGGGCGGGTCGGATGCTGGCGACGGATCGCGCGATCGTCCGTTCCGGTCGGTCGAACGCGCGCAGCAGGAGGTGCGGCGGCTGAACGCAGTGCATGACGTTACCGTCGAACTGGCCGACGGCACCTATACGCTGGCCACGCCGCTCCGCTTCACCGCCGCCGATGGCGGTCAGGGCGGGCACGTCGTCAGATGGCGCGCGGCACACGGCGCGCATCCGGTTCTGTCGGGCGGGACGGCGGTGACCGGCTGGACGATCGCGGACCGTGCGCGCGACATATGGGTGGCGGACGTGCCGCGTGGGGTCGACCCTCGCCAGGTCTATGTGGGCGGCCGCACCGCCGAGCGCGCCAGCGTAAGGCTGCCACGCGCCGCCGTCGCGTTCACCGCCACCGGTATGACGATCGTCGATCCCGCCTGGCGTTTCTTGGCGAACCTGCCGGACCAGTCGCGGATCGAGGTCGAGCAGACCGGCTATTTCACCGACCGGCGTGCCGTGGTCGACCGGATCAGCGGCGACACGATCGTCATGCAGCAGCCAGGGTGGCGCAACAACCTGATCGGCTACGACACCCTGGCCCGCACGATCGCCAAGAACGGGGCGCGGCTGTTCCTGGTCAACTCGCTGGCGTTCCTTCGCAAGCCCGGCCAGTGGTTCATCGATCCGGCGCTGGGCAAACTCTATTACAAACCGCGCGCCGGCGAGGACATGGCACGGGTGGAGGTGGTTCTGCCACGGCTGCAATCCCTGGTGTCGATTGCGGGCAGCTATGATCGGCCGGTGACCGACCTGGCGTTCGACGGTATCGGGTTCCGCCATACCAGCTGGCTCGGCGCATCGAGTGCAGAGGGCTATGCCAGCCAGCAGAGCGGATCGTACCTCGCAGGCTGGATTCCCGGGTTCCCCGAAGACCCGATCCGCGATTGCAGCTGGGGCTGCTGGGCGTTCGAGACGATGCGCAACCGCTGGCGGCAACAGCCCGCCGCGGTGCAGGTGTCGGCTGCGGTGCGGGTGACGTTCGACAAAGCCGATTTCAGCCAGCTCGGCCAGATCGCGCTCGGCATCGGCAACAACCCGGAGGCCAATGAAAGCGGTATCGGCTATGGCGCAGCGGGGGTCGAGGTACGGCGCAGCCGCTTCCTCCATCTTGCGGGCGGTGCGATCATGGTCGGCGGCATCACGCCCGACGCGCACCATCCGCCGCGTGCCGAGATGGGCGTGCGCAACGTCGTCATCGCCGACAACCGCATCGAGACGGTGTCACAGGATTACAAGGAACAGGCGGCGATCCTCGTCACTTATGCCGCCGGGACCGTCATCACGCACAACGACGTGTCGGATACGCCGTACGACGGGATCGACGTCGGCTGGGGATGGGGCGTCAACGACCCTGGCGGCAGCGGCGCCTATCGCACACGCACGCGCGGCTATTACGACCAGCCGGGCAATATCGTGTACGACACGCCGACGATCCTGCGTGATACCGTCGTGCTCGGCAACCGGGTGCACAAGGTGAAGCAGTGGTTCTCCGATGGCGGCGCCATCTATCACCTGTCCGCCGATCCCGGCGCGCTGATCGCCGAAAATTATGTCTACGACGTGCCCGGCGGCATCGCTTTGTATCTGGACGAGGGTTCCCGCTACGTCACGCTGCGCAACAATGTCGTCGACCGGGTCGCCGTGTGGCTGAACGCCAATACGATGGATGCGTATCGACCGCATCGCACCACGATGGACAATCTGGCGATCGGCAACTGGCACGTCGGCGCGCGGACCAACGGATCGTGGGATGCGTATATGGACAATCGTCTGGTCGACAATGTCGAAGTCCCGGAAGGGGCATGGCCTGCGGCGGCACAGGCGGTGATCGACGCGTCGGGCATCAGCAAGGGCGAGCGTCAATGACCGTAAAATATCAGAGCGCGTCTTTGCATGGCGGTTCCTTGCGGAAAGCTGTAGTTGTGAAACCCATGACTAAAACACCCCGTTCCGCCCGTGCCCGCGCGCGCGCCGCCGATACCGATGTCGAGGACACGGGGGACTCCGGCGTTCGGCTTGGCGAGCTGGCCTATCGCCGGATCCTGGAGGGGTTGTTCGATCGGCGGATTTCGGCCGGTTCCTTCGTGTCGCAAAGCGATCTGCAGCGTCTGCTCGACCTGCCGATCCAGCCGCTTCGCGACGCGCTGCGCGTGTTGGAGACCGAGGGCATCCTGAAGGTGCATCCGCGCTCGGGCATCGAATTCCTGAAAGCCGACCTGGAGTTGGCGCGCTCCACGTATCAATTCCGGTCGATCATCGAACGCTCGGCGGCGCGCGCATATGCGGAAACCGCGGACGCGGCAGACATTGTGGAGCTGATCGACGCCCACCGTCACGTGCTCGACCGGGTACAGGCGGAAGGGGCAACCGAAGAGCTCAACGCCGCGATGGAAGAGCTCGAACAACGGTTCCACAGCAGCATGATCGCGGCGCTGCGCAACCCGATGATCGAGACGGCTGCGCGTCGATTGAAGAATTATGTCGCGGTTATTCGCCTCGACCTCACATCCACGGCGCCGCGCATGATCCGCACGATCCGCGAGCATCTGGACGTACTGGATGCGTGCCTGGCGCGCGACCCGGTGGCGGCGGAGGCGGCGCTCGCCCATCACTTCCAGGCGGCCCTTCAACGAATACTCGGCATGGTCTGACGACCCGCCGCTTTCATCAGGAGACAGGAATGCACCGGACCCGAAACCATCGGGGCGTCGGGCGAGGTCATGCGTCATGATCCGCCGCTTCGTCCGCATGATCGATCTTGCCGACGACCCCGCGACGATCGCCGCCTATGAGGCCGCGCACGCGGTCGGCAACACGCCGCCCGAGGTGCTGGCGTCGCAGCGTCGTCACGGCATCGCCGATCTGGCCATCTATCGCCACGGGCTGCGGCTGGTGATGATCATGGACGTGACCAATGCCTTCGATCCCGATGCGCTGGACCGCGATGCGGCGAGCGACCCGGTGCTGATCGACTGGCACCGGCGGATGGGCGCGATGCAGCGTCCGCTGCCTGGCGAACAGGGCTGGGTCGAGATGCCCTGCGTCTTTCGCCAGAGCGACCACCCCTGAAACTCAAACGACAGGACGGAGAAGACCATGGGCCGATTGCAGGGGAAACGCGCGCTGGTGACCGGCGCCGCACAGGGGATCGGGCGGGCGACGGCCGAGCTGTTCGTTTGCGAAGGGGCGCAGGTTTTTGCGGTCGACGTGAACGGCGACGCGCTGGCGACGCTGGACGGATGCGAGCCGCTGATCGTCGATCTGCTGGATGGCGCGGCGGTGTCGCAGCTGGGCGAGCGCGTCGGCACGATCGACGCGCTGGTCAACTGCGCCGGATATGTCGATGCGGGCGACATATTGTCGACCAGCGATCGCGGCTATGACCTGTCGTTCGATCTGAACGTCCGGGCGACGATGGGCGTCATCCGTGCCCTGCTGCCGGCGATGGTCGCGGCGGGGGGCGGGTCGATCGTCAACATCGCTTCGGTGGCGGGTGCGATGATCGGCGTGCCCAACCGCATGGCCTATTGCGCGTCGAAGGGGGCGCTGGCGGGCTTGACGCGCTCCGTCGCGGTCGATTTTGTCGCCCAGGGAATCCGGTGCAACGCGATCTGCCCCGGCACGGTCCAATCGCCCTCGCTCGACCAGCGGCTGGCCGCCACCGGTGACGCGGCGGCCGCGCGCGCCGCCTTCGTCGCGCGCCAGCCGATGGGGCGGATCGGCACGGCGGAAGAGATCGCTGTCTCCGCCCTTTACCTGGCCAGCGACGAGAGCGCCTACACCACTGGTTGCCTGTTGGCGGTCGATGGTGGCTGGACGATGGCATAAGGGGCCGGGGGGCGTGGCAACCATCGCATCCATGGCCGATTTTCGGACGGCGGCCCGGCGCAGGCTGCCGCGCTTCCTGTTCGACTATGCCGATGGCGGCGCATTCGCCGAGCAGACATGTCACAACAACGTGCATGATCTCCAGACCCTGGCGCTGCGCCAGCGGGTGCTGCGCGATGTGGCAAATATCGACCTGGGGACTCGTATCCTGGGCCGCGACCTGCCCCTGCCGGTCGTGCTCGGGCCGGTCGGGATCGGTGGCATGTTCCGGCGGCGCGGCGAGATCCAGGCGGCGCGGGCGGCGCACCGCCACGGCGTTCCCTTCACCCTCTCCACCGTGGGCATCTGTGGGATGGACGAGTTGCGCACCGGCGTGCCCGATGGGCCATTATGGTTCCAGCTCTACGTCATCCGCGACCGTGGCTTCATGCGCGAGCTGATCGCCAAGGCGAAGGCAGCGGGGGCGGAGTCGCTGGTCTTCACGGTCGATATGCCGATCCCCGGCATCCGCTATCGCGACGCGCATTCGGGCATGTCGGGACGCTTCGGTCCCGCACGTCGCGTCCTGCAGGCGATGGGCAAGCCAGGCTGGGCCTGGGACGTGGGCCTTCGCGGTCGACCGCATCGGCTGGGCAATCTGGAACCGGTGCTGGGCCGCGACAGCGGCATGAACGACTATATGGGTTGGCTGGGCGCGAATTTCGATCCCGGCATCGTTTGGCGCGACCTGGACTGGCTGCGTGCGGAATGGGACGGCCCGCTCATCATCAAGGGCGTGCTCGATGTCGAGGATGCGCGCGCCGCCGCCGATTACGGTGCGGAGGCGATCGTCGTGTCCAATCATGGCGGCCGACAGCTGGACGGCGTGTTGTCGAGTGCACGCGCTCTGCCGGGAATCGCGGCGGCTGTCGGCGATCGGCTGACGGTGCTGGCGGATTCGGGTGTACGCTCCGGCCTCGACGTCGTGCGTCTGCTCGCGCTGGGCGCCCGGGGCGTGCTGTTGGGGCGCGCGTGGCTCTGGGCGCTGGCCGCCCAGGGTGAGGCGGGCGTCGACCGGATGCTGACCATGCTGGCGCAGGAGATGCGCGTCGCCATGACGCTGACCGGCGTCGCCACCGTCCCCGCAATCACCGGCGACATCCTCGCCTGACCATTCAACCAATAGACATGAAGGAAGCATCATGAAACTTTGCCGTTATGGAAAGGCGGGCCAGGAAAAGCCCGGCCTGATCGACGACGCCGGTCGCATCCGCGACGCATCGGCCTATGTCGCCGATTTCGGTCCCGAGGCGATCGGTGCCGACGCGCTGCGCCAGCTCGCCGCGATCGACATCGAAACGCTGCCGCTGGTCGAGGGGCCGGTGCGCTACGGCCCGCCGGTCACGGGCACGCGCAAGTTCATCGCGATCGGCCTGAACTATGCCGACCATGCCGCCGAGTCGAACCTGCCGATCCCGGAGGAGCCGGTCGTCTTCAACAAATGGGTCAACTGCATCCAGGGGGCCAACGACCCCGTCACCATCCCCCGCAACTCGGTGAAGACCGACTGGGAGGTCGAACTGGGCGTGGTGATCGGCACCGGCGGGCATAACATTCCGCAGGACAAGGCCCTCGACCATGTCGCGGGCTATTGCGTCATCAACGACGTGTCCGAGCGCGAATGGCAGGCCGAGCGCGGCGCGACCTGGGACAAGGGCAAGGGCTTTCCGACCTTCGGCCCCGTCGGCCCATGGCTGGTGACGGCGGACGAGGTGGGCGATCCCCAGGCGCTGTCGATGTGGCTCGATGTCAACGGCAAGGGGGTGCAGGACGGCAACACCGCGACGATGATCTTCACCGTCGCCGAGATCGTCGCCTATTGCTCGCAATTCATGGCGCTGGAGGCGGGCGACATCATCACCACCGGCACGCCGCCGGGCGTCGGCCTGGGCCAGAAGCCCCAGCCCTGGTTCCTGAAGGCGGGGGACGAGGTCCGGCTCGGCATCGCGGGGCTGGGCGAGCAGCACCAGACGTTCGTCGCCGCCCCGGCTGCGAACTGACCCTCTGACCCGCGCGGACCGTGGCCGTCGACGGCGGCCACGGTTCCCCGTCCGCACGAAAGCCGACGCATGACATCTTCCCCCTCTCTTCCCCTGCGGGCCGTCGGTGATACCGGCCTGCACGTCACCGAACTCGGTTTCGGCGCCGCCTCGCTCGGTAATGCGGGACGGGCGATCGCGGACGACGTGGCGCGGGACGCGGTGGCGGCGGCCTGGGCGGCGGGTATCCGCTATTTCGATACCGCGCCCTTTTACGGTCGGGGCCTGAGCGAACGTCGCCTGGGCGATGCCCTGCGTGGGCAGGAGGACGACGCGCTGGTCCTGTCCTCGAAGGTCGGCCGGGTGCTCGTGCCCGATGCGAGCGTGGGCCGGGGCGGCGAGGTCGACGGTTTCCTGTCGCCCATGCCGTTTCGCGTGACCCATGACTATAGCCGCGACGGCATTTTGCGGTCGTTCGAGGCCAGCCTGCACCGGCTGGGGCTGGACCGGATCGACATGCTGTTCGTCCACGATATCGGGCGATGGAGCCGCGGCGACGCGCATGACGAGGGCTGGGCGCAGCTGACGCGTGGCGGCGGGTTCGAGGCGCTGGCATCCTTGCGCGAGCAGGGGGCGATCCGCGCCTTCGGGCTGGGCGTCAACGAGGTGGAGATATGCCTGGAGGCGATCGATGCGGCGCCGGTCGACGTGCTTCTGCTCGCCAATCGCTATACCCTTCTCGAACAGGCGCCGCTCGATGCCCTGTTTCCCGCCTGTGCGGCGCGCGGCATCGCGGTGATCGCGGGCGCGCCCTATAATAGCGGTATCCTGGCGACGGGTACGCGCGGATCGGCGACGCCCCACTATGATTATGCCCCGGCGCCCGCCGACATTGTCGCCCGCGTTAGGCGGATCGAGGCGGTGGCCGATGCCTGGAAGGTCCCTCTGGCGGCGGCGGCGCTGCAATTCCCGCTGATCCACCCTTGCGTCGTCAGCGTGCTGCCCGGCATCGGCGACCGCCGCCGGCTGGATCAGACAATGGACCTTTATGCGCGGGAGATTCCCGCCGGATTCTGGACCGATTTGGTGAGCGAAGGGCTGATCCGCGCCGACAGCCTGAATGCCGCCGCTATTGAAAAGGCCATGCCATGAGCGAAACGCCCTCCCGCCCCGCCATTCGCGTGACCCGCCGCCTGCCGCCCGCGGTGGAAGAGGTGCTGTCGACGCGTCTTGGAGCGACGCTGAACGCGCAGGACGTGCCGCTTGGACGCGATGCGCTGGCGGATGCCATGCGGCACTGTGATGTGCTGGTGCCGACGATCACCGATCGGATCGACGCCGATCTGTTTGCGATCGACGGCCTGCGGGTGAAGCTGATCGCCAATTTCGGGGCGGGGGTCGATCATATCGACCTGGCGGCGGCCAAGCGTGCCGGGGTGGTGGTGACGAATACGCCCGACGCGCTGACCGATGCGACCGCCGAGCTGGCGATCCTGCTGATGCTGATGGCCGCGCGTCGCGCCGGGGAGGGCGAGCGCGAACTGCGCGCGGGCGACTGGACCGGCTGGCGGCCGACCCATCTGATCGGCATCGGGTTGACCGGGCGGGTGCTGGGGCTGGTCGGCTTCGGCCGGATCGCGCAGGCGACGGCGGCGCGCGCACGCGGCTTGGGGATGACGATCCGCTATTACAGCCGCAGCGCGGCCGACCCGGCGGCGGTCGCGGCGTTGGGGGCCGAACGGGTCGAGAGCCTGGCCGAACTGGCGCGGGTGTCGGATGTCGTGTCGCTGCATGTGCCCGGCGGCGCGGCGACCCGGCATATGATCGACGCCGCCTTTCTGGGCGCGATGCGGCCCGACGCGATCCTGGTCAACACCGCGCGCGGGCCGGTCGTGGACGAAGCCGCGCTGGCCGAGGCGCTGGCCGCCGGGACGATCGCGGCGGCCGGGCTCGACGTCTATGAACGCGAGCCCGAGGTGCACGCGGGACTGCTCGCTCACCCTCGCAGCGTGCTGTTGCCGCATCTGGGCAGCGCGACCACCGAGACGCGCACCGCGATGGGGATGCAGGCGATCGCCAATATCGACGCCTTCCTTGCCGGTCGGGATCTGCCCAACCGTGTCGCTTGACGAGACGATCGCCGACGCCATCACACGCCGGTTGGCTGATAGCCCGGACCGCCCGATCGTCGTCGGCATCTGCGGTGCGCAGGGCAGCGGCAAGTCGACGGTGGCGGCGGCCTTGTGCACCCGGCTGGACGGCGCGGTGACGCTGTCGCTCGACGACCTGTACCGGACACGGGCGGAGCGTCAGCATCTGGCGGAGGACGTTCACCCGCTGCTCCGCACGCGCGGCGTGCCGGGGACGCATGATATCGGCCTGGGGCTGGCGGTGCTCGACGGAATTGCGGCGGGCTTGGCCACGCCCCTGCCGCGCTTCTCCAAAGCGATCGACGACCGGCTGCCCCGGTCGGAGTGGCCGGTCGCCCCGGCCGGGACGCGCATCGTGCTTCTGGAGGGCTGGTGCGTCGGCGCGATGCCGCAAGCGGAGGCCGATCTCGTTGCGCCGGTAAACGATCTGGAACGGCTGGCGGACGCCGATGGCGTTTGGCGCCGCTATGTCAATGCGGCGCTTGCCGGTGAGTATCAAACGCTCTTCGGGCGGCTCGACCTGTTGATCCTGCTCGCCGCGCCCGATTTCGAGACGGTCCTTACCTGGCGTCTGGAACAGGAACATGCGCTGCGGCGCAGCGGGGCGAGCGGGCAGGGGGTGATGGACGATGCCGCCGTCGCAGCATTCGTCAGCCACTATGAACGGCTGACACGCCATATCCTGGCCGAGATGCCCGCGCGCTGCGATCTGTTCGTGACGCTGGGGGCACGGCGGGAGGCAAGGGACCTCGTGCAGCATCGGGGGAGAGTTCAATGAGCATGTCTTTCGATCCGGCGGACCATCCGCATCGCCGCCGGAATCTGTTGTCGGGCGAATGGGTGCTGGTGTCGCCCCACCGCGCGAAGCGGCCATGGCAGGGCGAAGAAGCCCCGCCGCCCGCACCGCGCGGGGCGCGGCACGATGCCAGCTGCTATCTATGCCCCGGCAATCTCCGCATGAACGGGGAGCGCAATCCCGATTACACCGGGCCGTTCGTCTTCGCCAACGACTTCGCCGCGCTGCTCCCCGATACACCGTCTCCCGAGGACGATCCGTTGTTCCCGGCAGCGGGTGCGCGCGGCGAGGCGCGTGTGATCTGCTATTCCCCTGATCACACCCGAACGCTGCCCGAACTGAGCGATGCGGAGCGGCGCGTTCTGGTCGACGCGTGGGCGGCACAGTCGGTAGAATTGGGTGCGCGCTGGGCGCATGTCGAGGTGTTCGAGAACAAGGGCGCGATGATGGGCTGTTCCAGCCCGCATCCCCACGGCCAGGTCTGGGCGAGTGATTTTATCCCCCAGCATGTCGCGCGCGAGGATGAGACGCAGCGCGCATGGTACGCCGCGCGCGGTACGGTGTTGCTCGACGAGGTCGCCGCGGCGGAGGAGGACGGCCCACGCTTGGTCGAGGCCAACGACCACTGGCTGGCGATCGTGCCCTGGTGGGCGGCATGGCCGTTCGAAACGCTGATCATCGCGCGCGATCCCGTCCTGCGGCTGGAGGATCTGTCCGACGCCTCGCGCGATGCGCTCGCGGTGCTGTTGGGACGGCTGATGGCCCGGTACGACAACCTGTTCGCGACCAGCTTTCCCTATTCCTTCGGCTGGCACGGCGCGCCGCATGGCGGCGACGGCGTTGGTTGGCGACTACACGCGCATGTCTATCCGCCGCTGCTCCGCTCGGCGACGGTACGCAAGTTCATGGTGGGGTTCGAGATGCTGGGTGAGACGCAGCGCGACCTGACACCCGAACAGGCGGCCGAACGGCTGCGGGCGGCATCCCCTATTCTGGAGCGGCAAATATGAGCGATCTTGGACATCGGTTGGCGACCGGGTTTGCGGCTACGTTCGAAGGAGAGCCCGACGGCGTCGTCCGGGCGCCGGGGCGCGTGAACCTGATCGGCGAGCATACCGACTATAATGACGGCTTCGTCTTGCCTTGCGCGATCCCCGTCGAGACGCGGATCGCCTGGCGTGCGCAGCCGACGCGCCAGGTGCGGGTGACGGCGATCGAATATGGCGGGGAGACCGACATGTTCGATCTCGACGCGATCGCCTATCATCCCGGCGGTGGCTGGCGCGATTACGTGCGGGGCATGGTCAGCACCATGATGGCGGCGGGCGCGACGCTGCACGGCGCCGACCTGGCGATCGTCGGTGACATCCCGCGCGGTGCCGGTCTGTCGTCCTCGGCATCGCTGGAGGTCGCGGTCGGCCATGCCATGGCCGCCGCCGCCCGGATAACCCTTTCCCCCAAGACGATCGCGGTGCAGGCGCAGGCGGCGGAAAACCAGTTCGTCGGGGTGAAATGCGGCGTCATGGACCAGTTGGCCTCGGCCGCGAGCGTCGCGGAAGCGGCGTTGCTGATCGACTGCCGCGACCTTGCGACGCGCACGGTCCCGATCCCGGCCGATGTCGCCATCCTGATCATCCAGTCAGGTGTCGTGCGCGGGCTGGTCGAGGGGCATTATAATCGCCGCGGGGCCGAATGCGAAGCCGCCGCGGCCGCGATGGGCGTAGCGGCGCTGCGCGATGCGGACCTTGCGATGATCGCGGCAAGTAACATGTCCGCCGTGCTTGCGGCGCGGGCGCGCCATATCGTCTCGGAGAACGCGCGCGTCATCGCGGCGGCGGAGGCCCTCGCCGCAGACGATTTGCGGACCCTGGGCAGCTTGATGGCGGACAGTCACGCCTCGATGCGCGACGATTTCGAGATCACCGTTCCCAAGGTGGACGACTTGGCAGACATCGCCAACCACGCCATTGCCGAACTGGCGGATGGCGAAGGGGGCGCGCGCATGACCGGAGGGGGCTTCGGCGGCGCGATCGTCGCGATCACGCGCACCGATGCCGCCCTTGCTGTGGCTGAAGCCGTTCGGCTCCGGTACCGCACACCGAGCGGAGACGTCCCCGACGTAATGATCGTGAGCGCCGCAGCGGGCGCGGGTCCGATGTAAGGCGCAGAGGCCCAAAACAAGGAAAAGGTGTTCGATGTATGCCGTTCACCCATAATCGCTGGGCAGGCTATGGCGTTGCCGTAACGCTACCTCCCATCGGTCCATCAGGTGAAGGCCATCGAGCTGGACGAGGGCGCGGCCGACATTAAGGTTTACAGCGGTGGCCGCCGATGGATCGCGCGGGGCGCCTGACCTGCCGATCCTGACCTCACCCGATCAGGATCGGCAAGGGTCGGCTGCCTTACAGCTTGGATGGGAGGAAACGGAAAAAGCCCGGGCAGGATTTAGGGCGCAACAACGCAAACCGGCGGACCAATCTGCCGTGCGCCGTCACACCGATGCCGTCACGTTACGACGACCGCAAACGCGAATTGGTACTCGCTGACGCCGTCAAGATAGGCGTCGACCATGGATCGCGCCGATCGAAGCTGCTGACTGGCAAGGCTGCGCCGCGCTGCCGCAGGCTTCTGGTCGTAAACGATGGCGTGCGGGTGATAGCGCTGGCGAGCTTCATCCGCATCGCGCGTATCGAGGGTCCGCTTATACTTGGCCGACGCGCCATCGAAGAACGGTCGCAGCGTGGCGTGGAAGACCCGTCGGAAGTAGTAAATGCCGGTGCGAGGATCTTTGAAAGGGGTGGCCATGCGGAACACTTTGTACACATCCTCTGTACACAAGGATGGGTAAAGCGTCCATGAAGACCACCAAAGCCACGCAAATCCGCCATTTTGGCGGGCGCTGGTGACCCCTACGGGAATCGAACCCGTGTTTCAGCCGTGAAAGGGCCGCGTCCTAACCGCTAGACGAAGGGGCCGCCGGGTGGCGTGGAGGGGCCTCTAAGGGAGGGGGCGGAATCGGTCAAGCGCTTTTTTACATGGCTTGTCACATATCCCAGAAAGCGGGCCGGTCAGTCGGCCCAGGCGGCGTCATCGACATGCAGTTCGGCGACGTCGCGGCCCGACCAGTCGTCGACCTTGGCACGGCCCGCGAGCCACAGGCGGCGGGAGCCGCCTGCTGCCAGCAGGGCCTGGCCCAGCGCGGTTTCGGCCTGGCGGAAGGCCATGGCCTTCAGGCTGCGGCCATCGGCACCCGCGACGATCGCGCGGACATGGTTGGTGCCGACCAGATCGGCGCGGATCACGCGGAACGGCCCGGCCGCGATGCGCGGTGCGGGCCAGCCCATGCCGTAAGGACCACCGGCCTCCATCGCGCCGACTAGCGCCGGATTGACGCCACCGGGCGCCAGCACCGCATCGACCAGCAGCGCCCGGCCGGCGCTCGCCCGAATCACCGTCTCGGCCAGACGCGCCTCCAGGAAATCGGCGAGTTCGGGTATGCGATCCGCCGCCACCGTCAGCCCGGCGGCCATGGCATGGCCGCCACCGGCGATCAGCAAACCGTGTTCCTTGGCCGCCAGGATGGCCGCGCCCAGGTCGACACCGGTGATCGAGCGTCCCGAACCCTTGCCGATGCCATGTTCGTCCACCGCAATGACGATGGCCGGCCGGTCGAGCTTTTCCTTCAGACGGCCGGCGACGATGCCGATGACGCCGGGATGCCAGCCCTCGCCCGACACCAGCGCCACCTGTCGCCCGCGATCGACCGTGGTTTCGGCGGTCGCCTGTACGCCCGCCTCGATCGCGCGACGCTCGTCGTTGAAATGGTTCAGTTCCTCGGCGATGGCGCGCGCTTCGGCGGGGTCGTCGGTGGTGAGCAGGCGGACGCCGAGATCGGCACGGCCCACACGGCCACCCGCATTGATCCGCGGGCCCAGCGCGAAGCCCAGGTCGGAGCAGGTCGGCGCACGCGTCAACCGCGCGGCTTCGGTCAGGGCGGCCAGGCCGATATTGCGCCGTTGCGCCATGACCTTCAGCCCCTGCGCGACGAAGGCGCGGTTCAGCCCCTTGAGGGGTGCGACATCGGCCACCGTGCCCAGGGCGACGAGGTCGAGCAGGTCGAGCAGTCGGGGCTCGGCGCGATCGGCGAAGAAGCCGCGCGCGCGCAAGGTGCGGATCAACGCGGCGCCCAGCAGGAAGCAGACGCCGACCGCCGCGAGATGGCCATGGGCGGCGCCCTCGGTCTCGTCGAGCCGGTTGGGGTTCACCACGGCATGCGCGCGCGGTAGCTCGGTCGCGCATTTGTGATGATCGACGACGAGGATTTCGATGCCCGCCGCATGCGCCGCCGCCAGCGGCTCGAACGCCTGCGCGCCGCAATCGACGGTGACGATCAGGTTCGCGCCCTCGCCTTTAAGGCGAAGCAGCGCGGCCTCCGTGGGGCCATAGCCTTCGGTCAGCCGATCGGGGATATAGGCGCGGGGCGTCAGCCCCAGATCGCGCAGCAGGCGGACGAGGAGCGCGGCCGATGTCGCGCCGTCGACGTCATAATCGCCGAAGATCGCCACCGCCTCGCGGGCGACGACGGCATCGGCCAGTCGCGCGGCGGCGCGGTCCATGTCGCGAAAAATCGAGGGGTCGGGCATGAAGCCGCGGATCGAGGGCGCGCGGTGGTCCTCGACCGCGTCGGGCGGACAGCCGCGCGCGAGCAGCAGTTGCGCGACCAGATCGTCATGGCCCAGGCCATCGCGGGCATCGGCCGCGAGCGCGCGCCAGCGCCAGGGTTGGCCGAGGATCGATTGCGAAATGCCGAGAACGTCGGTCATCGGCGATACGGGGGGCAGGGGAACGTCACGCGAACGCCATGCCATGTTCGGCGCCGTCGCGACAAGGTGCCAGCGCGGCGCCGGCCGGGTGCCCGGGTCAGCTCACCCAATTGCCCTCGCGAAACCATTTGGTGATGACGTATTTGACGCCCTCCACCACCGGCATGCCTTCGTGCAGCGTGGCGTCGTTCGGGCTGCCGTCGAGCAGCATGTTGTTCCATGCGAGCAGCAGGCCCCGACGCGGCGCGACGCGGATGCCGGCCTGCGGGAACCAGGTGGCGCCACCCTCCGCCACATCGTTCAGATAGATCATCGCGGTCCAGGTCCGCTGGCCGCCATGGACCTTGACCGTTTCCCAATAGCTTTCGCTTTCGTGGAAATAGTCGTGGTGCGCGCGGAACTGCTGGCCGGGGGCATAACGCTGGCCCTGCATCGTCTCGCCCTGTTCGGGGGCGATGCCGAGCAGCCGGGCGATCGACTCGTCGATCGGCTGAATGTCGGGCGACCAGCGGTTCATGTCGCAGCTTTCCGAGGTGCGAAAGCCATAGTCGGGGCGATCGGACAGCAGCGTCGATGGCCGGCGATTGGAATCGATCATCGCGATCAGCGCGTCGCACTGGGCGGGCGTCAGGAAATCGGGCTGGTAATAGATTTGCGCAGCGTCGGTCGCGACGCGCGTCACCGCCGGATTGGCGTCCAGATGCTGGGGCACGCTCACCCCGAACCGGGCGCGGACGGGGGAGGCGGCGGGGTTGCCCTTGGGCTTCCTCGAAAAGAACGACATGACCCGGATGTGCGACGATGCGCGGCCAAAGACAAGAGGGATGGCAGAGATGGGGGGGGGAGAGGGCGAACCCCCTCCCTGAACTTACCAGAATATGTCGTAGACGATGTCGACCACCAGCCCGCTGCGCGTATCGACCAAGACCGCGTCATTGTAATAGCGGACCCAGCGATAGGGGCCATAGGCCGGCGGCAGGCGATAGGCATAGGGATCGGACAGCCAATAGGTCTGGCCGAAGAACATCGGTTCCAGGATCACGCCACTCGAAAAGCGTTCATAGCCATAGCCGCCGCCCGGGGCATAATAACGCGGCAGGTGATAGGCCCCGCGATTGAGCGAGCGCCAGCCCAGCCAGTCATAGCGGCGATCGCGCCGCCAGCCGCGATCCCACTGGTTCGCCCAGTTGCGACGCTCGGCAAAGCCATAGGCCTGATGGTCCTGGTCGCGCCAATCGCCATAGTTGCGGCGCCAGCGATCGCGATCGTCCCGCCGCCGACGATCCTCGTCGCGCCAGCGCTGATCCGGCGCCTGCCGCCCCCGCCATTGCTGATCGCGCCACTGGCCATCGGCGCGGGGCTGGCCTTGCCATTGGCCCGCACGTCGATCGTCGCGGCGCCATTGCTCGCGCTCGGGGCGGGGCGCGTCGGCACGGGGAGCCTCAGGGCGTGCATCGCCGCGCCCGTTCCATCGGCCCGCGCCTTCCTGGCGCCGGTCGGGGGCCGGCGGCCGGGGCGCCTCGGCATGGTCGGGGCGATAGGCGGGGCGGTTTTCGGGAAAGGCTTCGCGGTCGTTGAAGATCGGGCGCCCTTCGCTGCGCTCCAGCTGGCCGGCGGCGCGCGGGCCGCCGGGGCGACCTTCCGGGCCGCCGCGCGGGCCACGGTCCATCATGATGCCCTGTGCCGCTACGATCCCCGGCAGGACCGCCGCCGATGCCGCGAGCAGGACCGCCATCCAATGCTTCTTCATACCCACTTACCCCATGCGCCGGCGCACATGCCGACCCCGATCATGCGGTGAAGCCTGCCATGCGCGTGTTGAGTGGATGCTGAACCCGACTGTCAGCGAAGTGAAAGGATTTCGTCACGACGCGTCATGTGACAATGCGCCGGGGACGAGCGCGGGCGTCGTGCGGGCGGCGTCGGCGGGGTCGGTGCCGGGCACCGGTGCCGCCGGAATCGTTTCCTCGCCGCGTTGCACGCGCGCGGCCCGCTGGATCGCCTCGACCAGCCGGGGATAGATGCCGCAGCGGCACAGATTGGTGATCTGCGTTCGGATCAGTTCTTCGGATGGATCGGGATGCTTCTGGATCAGGGCGGCGGCGGCCATCACCATGCCGGGGATGCAATAGCCGCACTGGCTGACATTGGCGGCCAGGAAGACTTGCTGGACGGGGTGCGAGCGATCGCGCGACAGCCCCTCGATGGTGGTGACGACGCTGCCCTCGATCCGGCCGATCGGCACTTGGCAGCTGCGCACCGCGCGGCCATCGATATCGACCGTACACGCGCCGCACTCACCGGTGCCGCAGCCATATTTGGTGCCCGTCAGGTTCGACGCATCGCGCAGCGCCCAGAGGAGCGGCGTGTCGGGCGGCAGGCGATAGCGGACGGGCTGGTTATTGACGGTGAAGCTGGTCATCCTGGACGCGGGCTTAGTCGATGCCGGGACGAGCCGCTACCGCCCGAGTATCGGCGCGGCGCGGTCGATCGTAAGGTCGGCGTCGGAAAAACGGATCGGGGTGCGTACGCCCGGCACGGTAGAGCCGTCGGGGCGCTCGGGCTGGATGGCGAGACCGCGTGCGAGCACCTGCGGGTCGGCAAAGGCCTGTTCGACCGTGTTGATCGGCCCCGCCGGAACGCCGGCCGCCTCCAGCGCCGCGAGCAGCTCGTCACGCGGCCAGCGGGCGGTGGCCGCCTCGATCATCGGGGTGAGCGTCGGTCGATGTTCGCAGCGCAAGGCATTGGTCGCATAGCGGGGATCGGCACCGTCGAGGCCGACCACGTGCGCGAAGCGGCGGAACTGCGCGTCATTGCCCACAGCCAGGATGAACCACCCGTCGCTGGCCGGAAAGGCGGCATAAGGCACGATATTGGGATGCGCGTTGCCCAGCCGGCTGGGCGTCGTGCCCGAGGCGAGATAGTTCATCGCCTGGTTCGCCAGCACGCCAGTCATCGTGTCGAGCAGCGCCATGTCGATATGCTGGCCGCGTCCGGTCCGCATCCGCATGTGGAGCGCGGCCTGGATCGCGATCACCGCGTAAAGCCCGGTCATGATGTCGGCGAGCGCGACGCCGATCTTCTGCGGCGCGCCACCGGGTTCGCCGGTCAGGTCCATGATGCCGCTCATCCCCTGGACGATGAAGTCGTATCCGGCGCGCGCGGCATAGGGGCCGTCCTGACCGAAGCCGGTGATCGAGCAATAGACGAGGCGGGGATTGAGCGCCGACAGGCTGTCATAATCGAGCCCGTAGCGGGCAAGGCCGCCCAGCTTGAAATTCTCGATCACCACATCGGCGTCGGCGATCAGCGCGCGGACCTTCGCCTGCCCCTCGCGCGTCGCGAAGTCGGCGACAACCGAGGATTTACCGCGATTGGCGGCGTGGAAATAGGCGGCGTCCTGGCTGCCGTCCGGGTTGGCGATGAAGGGCGGGCCCCAGCGACGCGTGTCGTCGCCGTCCGGGCTTTCGACCTTCACCACCTCCGCGCCGAGATCGGCCAGCACCTGCCCCGCCCACGGACCGGCGAGGATGCGCGCGAGTTCGACGACCTTCAGGCCAGCAAGGGGGGCGGGCTTGGTCATCCATTCCTCCCCAAGCTATGCTTGGGGAGGGGGAGGATTGGAGGCCGGCTCAAAATGCCGCGATCCCCGTGATGGCGCGGCCCAGGATCAGTGCGTGGACGTCGGCGGCGCCTTCATAGGTGTTGACCGTCTCCAGGTTCATCAGGTGGCGCATCACCTGATACTCGCCCGAAATGCCATTGCCGCCATGCATGTCGCGGGAGGCCCGCGCGATGTCAAGCGCCTTGCCGACATTGTTGCGCTTGACGATCGAGATCATCTCGGGCGCGAACCGGCCGTCGTCCATCAGGCGGCCGACGCGCAAGGACGCCTGAAGCCCCAGCGCGATCTCGGTCTCCATATCGGCCAGCTTCTTCTGGAACAGCTGCGTCGCGGCCAGCGGGCGGTCGAACTGCTTGCGGTCGAGGCCATATTGGCGCGCGGCGTGGAAGCAGAACTCCGCCGCACCCAACGCGCCCCAGCTGATGCCGTAGCGCGCACGGTTGAGGCAGCCGAACGGCCCCTTCAGCCCCTCGACATGCGGCAGCAGCGCGTCCTCGCCGACCGCCACCTCGTCCATCATCACCATGCCGGTGATCGAGGCGCGCAGGGACAGCTTGTTCTCGATCTTGGGCGCGGACAGGCCCTTCATGCCCTTTTCCAGCACGAAGCCCCGGATCGCGCCGCCATGCGCCTCCGACTTGGCCCAGATCACGAAGACATCGGCGATCGGCGAATTGGAGATCCAGGTCTTGGCGCCTGACAGGACATAGCCGCCATCGACCTTTTTCGCGGTCGTGCGCATGCCGCCGGGGTCCGAGCCGGCATCGGGTTCGGTCAGGCCGAAACAGCCGATCCATTCGCCGCTGGCCAGCTTCGGCAGATAGCGATGCTTCTGTTCGTCCGAACCATAGGCGTGGATGGGGTACATGACGAGGCTCGACTGCACGCTCATCATCGAGCGGTATCCGCTGTCGATCCGCTCCACCTCACGCGCGATCAGGCCATAGGCGACATAGGACGCGCCGACGCCGCCGAATTCCTCCGGGATGGTCGGGCCGAGCAGGCCGAGCTGGCCCATCTCCCGGAAAATCTCGGGGTCGGTATGTTCGTGCGCGAACGCCTCGACGATGCGCGGGGCCAGCCGGTCGTCGGCATAGGCGCGCGCGGTGTCGCGGATCATCCGCTCGTCGTCGGTCAGCTGATCGTCGAGCAGGAACGGGTCCGCCCAGTCGAACTTGCCCATCAGGGACATGGAAATCTCTCCTTATGTCCGCCGCTTCTCGGCAAGGCGGCGCGCTTTGTCCACCCCCGTCGGGGCCGCCGGTCGCCGTGTCCGGCAAGGCGTGTCGTCGCCGACGACCCCGCCGAACAGGTAGTAGGGGCGATCATCGTCATCGGTCCGCCTGAGCGTAAGGGCGACAAAAAAAGGCCCCTCCCGCCGATGCGGAAGGGGCCCAGGTGACCGACGCATACCCAGGGGGGGATTGGGCGTCAGAGCTTGAAGCTGAGTGTCGCGCGCAGATCGCGCCCGGCGAGCGGGGCGAAGTCCTTCAGCACGCTGGTATGGCGGCGTGCATCGACGTCGAAAATGTTGTTCGCCGACAGGGTCAGGGTCGTCGGGTTGACCGGGCCCCAGGGCTTCAGCTGGATCGAGGCGTTGACCAGGGTGAAGCCGTCGGTGGGCGTCTCCAGACCCATGACGCGGGTCTGCTTGAAGCTGCGCTCCACCTCGACGCGCGCGTTCACGCGGTCCGACTGCGCTTCCAGTCCACCCAGCAGACGCAGCGGCGGGATGCGGGGCGCGGGGCCGTTGTTCAGGATCTGGGCGTTGACATAATCGCCCAGCAGATCGGCATTGATCGCATATCGGCCGATGGTGGCCAGGCGCAGCGATCCCTCCGCCTCGATGCCGTAATAGCGGGCATCGGCCTGCGCATATTGGAAGCAGGGCAGGTCGACATCGCGGCCCGAAGGTGCAGCGGCGTTCACGCAGGCGGCGGCCGGCACGAACGCGTCGTAGATATAGTTGGAGAAGCGGTTGTAATAGGCCGAGGCGTCGAAGCTGTAGCCTTCGCCATGCCCGTGCAGCGTGGCCTCGATGCCCCAGCTGGTTTCCTTGCGGAAGTCGGGATTGCCCAGTTCATAGGCTTCGGTCCCGGCATGCGGGCCGTTAGCGAACAGTTCCTCCGCGGACGGCGCGCGTTCGGTGCGTGACAGGTTCAGGCCCGCGCGCCAGTCGGGGGCAAAGCCATAGCTGGCGCCGATCGAGCCCGAAAAGGCGTCGAAGTCCCGCATGCCCCGGAAGAAGCGGTCGTCGGTGACGGCGGTACGCGCGGTCAGCGAGGTATGCTCGTACCGGGCGCCGGCTTCCATCTTGAACGCGCCGCGATCCAGCTGTTGCAGCGTGAACAGGCCGACCTGCGCGGTGTTGTTGCGCGGCAGGAAGGCTTCGTCGCCCTGCACGTCGAAGTCGCGGTTGAAGAACTGCACGCCCGACGCGCCCTGCCAGCCGTCACGCTTGGCCTGGACCAGTTCGAGGCGGCCCTCGATGCCCTTGTTGTAGAAGGCGGTGCCGACCTCGCCATCTTCTTCCAGCTCGAAATGGCGGTAATCGGCCATGCCGGCGCGCAGGCGGATGCGCTCGAGGAAGCCGCCGCCCGTCTCGATCTCGCCGCGCAGGTCGACGCGGTTCTGGACCAGGCTGAGGCGCGGGGCCTCGGGCTCCTCGCCACCGGGTTCCAGCGTGTAGCGGATCGGCACGCCGTACAGGCTGTCATAATGGCTGTACGAAACGCCGAGCGAACCGTTGTCGGCGATGAACGCGCCGCCGACCCCCGCCGTCCAGGTCTCGCTGGCGGTGTTGGGCAGGCGACCGCGCAGGTTGGCGACGCCAGCGAAGTCGAGCGGATCATTGGGCGCCTGCGTGGCGGCGGCCTGCGCCTCGGCCCGCGCGCGGCGCGACAGGACATAGCCACCGATCTTCAGGTCGTCGGTCTTCAGATACGAGCCATCGGCATGGACGACGAACTGCCTGCCGACCGCGACATCGGCCGCACCCGCCACCGACCGTTCATTGGCGGCCGAGCCATAACCGCCGATGCCCGACACGCGGTACCCGTTTTCGGGAACGGTGCGCGGGATGCGCGAGTCGATCACGTTCACGACGCCGCCCACCGCCGACGACCCGAACAGCAGCGCGGAGGGGCCGCGCAGCACCTCGATCCGCTCGGCGAGCAGCGGGTTGATGACGACGGCATGGTCGACACTGGTGTTCGACACGTCGATCGAGCCGATGCCGTCGGTCAGCACGCGGATACGTTCGCCCTGGAAACCGCGCAGCACGGGGCGCGAGGCGTTGGGGCCGAAGGACGTCGCCGATACGCCCGGCTGGCGGGCCAGCGTCTCGCCGATGGTCGGCCGGATCGAGCGAACGAGTTCGTCGCCGGTCACGATCGAGGTGCCCGACAGCACATCGGCCTCGGACTGAAGCACCGGCGCGGTCACGACGATCTCGCGGCCGCGATTGGTCGGCTGCGGCGCGGTCTGCGCGGCGGCAATGCCGAACGGAAAGACAAGGGCGACGGCGGACAGGCCGGACAGCAGGACGGGCTTCAGCAAGACGGGGCTCCGATGGTTGGCGAAGCCCCGTGCCTAACGTAGTGTTACATCATATCAAGCAAAAAGTGACTCGACCGTCATCCATCCGCCGCATCGCAGCAGATGAGGACGCGGAGCCGGCAACCGGCAGCGTCGCGCTCGACCGCGATATCGGCGACCAGATCGCGGCCCATCGGCAGGTCCGCCTCGGGCAGGTCCGCCAGCCAGCGGGTCAGCGCCGGGCCGGCAGGCGCGACCAGCGACAGCGTCACGACCGAACCGGTAAAGGTCGCCGAGGACCATGGCTCGACCGCCACGAGTTCCAATGCGATATCGCACCCCGCGCGTGCGGCATCGGCGGTCAGCACCCGCGTCAGCCGCCGGTTGCCATCGCCGCAGTGTTGCCGGTGACGGAATATTGGGGCGGAGCGGGGCGCGTGTTCGATGCGGGCCATCGCGGTCATGCCAGATGCTCGGCGATAAAGGCCTCGACCCGGCGGATCATCCCCGGGCCCGGCTCCCGCCCCCGTCGCAGATCGCCGACCAGACGCGGGTCGTTGACCGCCAGCCGCCCGAACTTCGTCTCGGGCATGTGACTGGCCTTCAAATAGCGCTCGATGCGCCCCAGCAATTCCATGGACGTTCTCCCATTGTCCGATTCTCGCCTCTGCGTTCTTGATCTGTTCTATTTTCCAACTTGTCTAGGAAAAATCCTATGCCTATAATCGGCGTATGACGGGACAGGAGGTCAGAAGCGCGTTGCAGGCGCTGGCGGAGCAGGCGGGCGTCAGCCTGGCGGCGCTGTCGCGTATGCTGGGGCGCAACGACGCCTATCTCCAGCAGTTCGTGCAGCGCGGGTCGCCGCGAACATTGGCGGAGGCGGACCGGCGACAACTGGCCGAATTCTTCGGCGTGCCCGAGGTGCGGCTGGGCGCGGCCCATGCGGCGGGGCCGGTGCTGCTCCCCCGGCTTGCGGTCGCCGCGTCGGCGGGGCCGGGGGCGACGGTCGATGACGAGGTGATGATCGGCGTCGAGGCGCTCGACCGGCGGCTTGCGCGGCGGTTGGGGCTGAGTGACGGGACCGCGTCGGTCATCCGGGTGCGCGGCGATTCGATGGCACCGGGATTGATGGAGGGCGATCATCTGGTCGTCGACGAGACCGATCGCCGGCCGGGGAAGCGCGGTGGGCTCTATATCATCCGCATCGGCGAGGCCCTGATGGTCAAGCGCGTCCGTGCCGAGGCGGGGGGCCTGGTCGCGACCAGCGACAATCCCGCCGCGCCCCCGGTGCCCGAAGGCCCCATGACCGTGGTGGGGCGGGTCGTCTGGCAGATGCGGCTGCCCGCCTGAGCCGGGGCCTTATCCTCCCGTCGGGACGACGCGATGGCATCCTATCGGTGGCGCCACCACAGCAACAGTGCGGCGACGACGCCGCACGCCAGTCCGGCAAGGACCGCCACGGTCACTTCGCCGGTCGCCACGCCGGCGATGATGCCCGCGACGATGCCGATGGCGATGAAGATGCCGCCCCCGCTGGCGGGGGAGCGCGACGGGCGGGGCTGGATGGGATCGATCATGTGCTTCGTCCTGCCACGCGTCGCGGGCGGAGGCCAGCCGTCCCGGCGTGGGGCGACGGCACTACCCGACGGGACTGGCAAAGCGGCCCGTCTTGGCTTAGGGACATGGGGATGAAACGGCACGGTCCTGACGAATTTCTGTCCGATATAGGCGCGGACCATGTCGTTCCCTTCGTCAGCGACCGCGATGTCGCCACCGCCGCCGAGATGATCGAGACGTTCGGCGAGTCGGCGGGTGGCGAGGCGGCCGCGCGCGCCGGGCGCAGTCGCGATGTGGGCAACCACATCCACTTCTGTCGCTGGCGCCAGATCGAACGGCTGATCGGCCTGCTCTCCACCGACGTGGCCTTCGGCACGGTGCATTGATCCGCCGGACCCGGACCCGGATCGCGCCGCGCTTCGCGGCGGCTGGCCCGGCAAATCTGTTCAATCGAGCATGGTTGGGGGTGTCGCGGATCGTTTCGCGCGGCTAGGGATCGGCCATGATCGTCCGCGTCGGGCGGCCGCGCGGCGCGGCCGTCATCGTCTTCATGGCAATGGGTTGGGGGAGCACCGGCTGGACGGCGGGCGCTCGGGCCCAGGACGCGTCCGCGCCGGCTCCAGCCTCGACGAGCGCGACCCCGGTCCCCCGGATTCCGGCCGGCGCGCAGGCGCCCGAGGATCCGACTATGCTCGATCCCTCCGCGCCGTTGGCCCCCTTGCCCGAGATCGGCGTGGCCTGGCCGGATCTGGCCAATGCGCCCGCCGACCCCGCCGCGACCATGACCGCCACGGTGGATGCCGCCGCCGAGCGCCGCTATCGCTGGCGGGTCGAGGGGATCGGCGATGCCGGCGCGATGGTGCGCGATCGCTTCGATCAGCTATCGACGCTCCGCGCGCATGACGGCGATCCGGCCAACGCCGCGCAGCTCGACCGACGCGCACGCGAGGACGCGCTGCTCCTCACCAACCTTTTGCGCGGTGCCGGCTATTATGATGCGCAGGTCGCGACCCGGATCGAACCCGGCGATACTCCGGCCGTGGTGTTGCAGGCGGTACCGGGCCCCGTGTTCCGCTTCGCCGATGTCACGCTCGACGGGGTCGTGGCGGCGGGGGCCAAGGCGGACGAGCTGACCAAGGCCTTCGGCCTGAAGCCGGGCGACCCGGTCGACGCCGACCGGATCGTCGCTGGCCAGGCGGCGCTGAAAGCGGCGGCGGGCGAGGCGGGCTTTCCCTTCGCCAAGGTCGGCGATCCGCAGATCGTCGTCGACCGCGCCGCCGGCACCGCGACGATCGACTTGGCGGTGCGGCCGGGGACCGAGCGCCGCTATGGCCGGATCATCGCCACCAACGGCAAGCTGTTCGACGCCGAGCATATCCAGGATATCGCGCGCTTCCGCCCCGGCCAGCCCTATGACGCCGATGGCATGGACGATCTGCGCCGGGCGCTGGTGCAGACCGGGCTGGTATCTTCGGTGGAGGTCAAGCCGGTGCCGGGCGACACGCCCGAGACGGTCAACGTCGCGGTCACGCTGGAGCCCGCGCCGCCCCACACCATCGCCGGGGAACTGGGCTATGGCACCGGCGAAGGCGCGCGCGCCGCGATCAACTGGACCGACCGCAACCTGTTCCCCCCCGAAGGCGGCCTGACCCTGCGCAGCGTGCTGGGTACGCGCGAGCAGTTGGGCGCGGTCGTCTTCCGCCGCAACAATTTCAACGGTCGCGACCGGGTGCTGACCGCGCAATTCTCCGCCGCGCATGTCATCCGCGATGCCTATGACGCCAAGACGCTGTCGCTGTCGGGCAATCTGGAGCGGCAGACGAACATCTTCTTCCAGAAGACCTGGACATGGTCGCTGGGTGCCGAGCTGCTGACCTCGGACGAGCGCGATGTGATCGAATCGACCGGCCAGCCGCGTCGCCGCACCTTCTTCATCGGCGCCTTGCCGACCAGCCTGAATTATGACGGGTCCGACGACCTGCTGAACCCGACGCGTGGCTTCCGGCTGGGCGGGCGGCTCAGCCCCGAATTGTCGCTTCAGGGGACCGCCTTCGGCTATACCCGGACGCAGATCGACGCCAGCCTCTATCGCCCCCTAGGCGACCGGGTCGTGCTGGCGGCGCGGACGCGGCTGGGCACGATCCTGGGCGCGCCGCGCGACCAGATCGCGCCGTCGCGGCGCTTCTATGCCGGCGGCGGCGCATCGGTGCGCGGGTACGGCTTTCAGGCGATCGGGCCGCGCGATGCCAATAACGATCCGATCGGCGGACGCAGCCTGGCGGAGTTCTCGATCGAGGCGCGGGTGCGGGCTTTCGGCAATTTCGGCGTCGTGCCGTTCCTCGACGCGGGCAACATCTCCACCTCGCCGCTGCCGCGCCTGACGGGGCTGCGCTTCGGGACGGGGCTGGGCGTGCGCTATTATTCCAATTTCGGGCCGATCCGCCTCGATGTCGGCACGCCACTCAACCCGCAGCGTGGCGACAGCCGGGTCGCGGTCTATGTCTCGCTGGGCCAGGCGTTTTGAGCGAGGCGGGGGACGACATGGCGGATACGTCGCCGCCGGGGCGCACGCGGCGCGGCCGCTGGTGGCGCTGGCCGGCGATCGCCGTCGCCGCGCTGGTGGCGGTGGTCGCGGCGGCGCTGCTGATCGTCGATACGCCAATCGGGCACCGCTGGGTCGCGGACCGGATCGCCACCATCCGCACCGACAATGGCCTGCGCTTCTCGGTCGGGCGGATCGAGGGTTCGCTCTACGGCGATATGCGGCTGACCGACGTCCGGGTCTATGATCTGGACGGCCTGCTGGTGGAGGTGCCGCGGGCGCGGCTCGACTGGCGGCCATGGCGCTGGGCCAGGGGGACGCTTGACATTCGCCGGGTGGAGGCGCGGGTGGCGACGCTCTATCACGTGCCGCATACCCGGCCGAGCGGGCGGCATGGCCCGATTCTGCCCGATTTCGACATCCGTATCGATCGCCTGCACCTCGACCGGCTGATCCTCGCCCCCGCCGTGCTGGGTCGGCGGCGTGTGGCGCGGGTCGACGGGCGCGCGGATATTCGGGACGGCCGCGCGATGGTCCGGCTGGACGGGATCGTGGCGGGCAGCGACCAGCTTCGCCTGCGGCTCGACGCGCAGCCCGATCGCGACCGGTTCGACCTGGACGTGCAGGCGCGAGGGGCCGCCGATGGCGTGCTGGCCCGCGCGATCGGCGCGCGCGAACCCGTCTTGCTCACCATCGGCGGGGCCGGCCGCTGGGCGCAGTGGAATGGCCGAGCGCGCGGTTGGATCGGCACACGGTCGGCGGTCGACCTGACCCTGTCGGCGCGAGAGGGCCGCTATGCGCTGGCGGGACGGATCGCGCCGTCGCTGCTGCTCAAGGGGCGTTTGCAGCGGTTGAGCGCGCCGAGCGTCACCGTCGCGGGTGAAGCCGATTTCGTCGATCGGCGGTTGAACGGTGCGCTCGCGCTGCGCTCGTCCGCGCTGCGCCTGCGCGCGCGCGGGGCGGTCGATCTGGGCGACAACCGGTTCGAGGGGCTGCGGATCGACGGCACGCTCCTCCGGCCCGAGGCATTGTTCGTCAATATGAGCGGGCGGGCGATCGCCCTGACGCTGCGGCTGGACGGTGCGTTCGACCGTGCCGCGTTCGACTATCGCCTGGCCGCGACCCGCTTCGCCTTTGGTCAGACGGGGTTCGAGCAGGCCCAGGCGATGGGGCGTGGCCGGCTGACCGGCGGCTGGCCGCTGACCCTGCCGGTACGTTTCACCGCCGCGCGGGTGACTGGCGTGGGCGAGGCGGCGGGCGGCATCCTGCGCAGTCTCAGCGCCGCCGGCACGCTGCGCATCACCCCCCAGGCGATCGTCGGCCGCGACCTGACGCTGCGTTCCGACAAGCTGACGGGGCGCCTGGGGCTCACCATCGACCTGCGCAACGGGCGTTACGGCGTGTCGCTGAACGGCGCGCTGCAACGCTATCTGATCCCCGGATTGGGCATCGTCGACGTCCGTTCGACGTTGAGCGCCATGCCGGGTGCCGATGGTCGTGGCACGCGTGTTCTCGGGCGCGGAGAAGCGCAGGTGCGGCGGCTGGACAACGGATTCCTCCGCTCGCTCGCCGGCGGACTGCCCCGGCTGACCACCGATCTGGAACGCGGCCCCGATGGCGTTTTCCATTTTCGCCGCCTGGTCCTGACCGGCCCCAAGATCCGCCTGACCGGAGAGGCGATCCGGCGGACCGATGGCACCTTCCGTTTCGTGGGCGGGGGGCGGCAAGCCAGCTATGGCCCGGTCCAGATGGTGCTGGACGGACGCATCGACCACCCGACGCTCGACCTCGTGCTGGCCGCGCCCAATGCGGCGATGGGGCTGTCCGACGTCCGCGCGCATCTCGACCCGACCGATCAGGGTTTCGCCTTCCGCGCGGCGGGCGGATCGCGGCTGGGTCCGTTCCAGGCGAGCGGCGCGATCCTGCTGCCCAAGGGGCAGGATGCCGTCGTCCAGTTCCAGCCGATCGCGGTCGCGGGTACCCGCGCCACGGGTGCGCTGACGGTGGGCGAGGGGGGCTTTACCGGTCGGCTGGGCGTCGCCGGGGGTGGCCTGTCGGGCGAATTGCTCTTCCGTCCGGTTGGCGACATCCAGCGGATCGAGGCGCATCTGGCCGCGCAGCAGGCGCAGCTGTCGGGCGTCACGGTGCGGCAGGGGCGGATCGACATGGTCGCGTTGCTCGATCCCGCCGGCGCCTCGGTCGAGGGCAGCGCGGCCGCGCAGGGTATGCGGCGCGGGGCCTTCAACATCGCCCGACTGAACGGCACCGCCAAGCTGCGCGGCGGGACCGGCGAGGTGCGCGTCGGCATTGCGGGGTCGCGCGGCCGCGCCTTCTCCATCCAGACGGTCACGCAGGTTACGCCCGGCCGCCTGTCGATGACGGCGCAGGGCACGCTCGACGGCCGCCCCTTGCGCCTGTTGTCGCCCGCCGAGATCACGCGGGGCGACAAGGGCTGGGCGCTCGCGCCAACGCGCCTCGGCTTTGCCGGCGGCGAGGCGAAGATCGCCGGCCGGCTGGACCCCGACAGCATGGAGATCGAGGCGGGGCTGACGCGGATGCCGCTCGCGGTCCTCGACATCGGCTATCCCGGCCTGGGGCTCGGCGGCAGCGCCAGCGGGACGCTGACCATCCGCCAGACCACCGGCGCGCCGACCGGCAAGGTCGACCTGACCATTCGCGGGCTGACCCGTGCGGGCCTCGTCCTCACCTCCCGCCCGATCGACATGGGCGTGGCGGGCGTGCTGTCCGCCGAGCGGCTGGGCGTGCGCGCGGTGATGGCGTCGGGCGGGCGGGTGATCGGGCGGGCACAGGCGTTGATCCAGCCCGCCGGGCCGGGCGACTGGGCCAGCCGGTTGCAAAATGGCAACCTGATCGCACAGCTTCGCTATGCCGGGCCGGCCGATACGCTGTGGCGGCTGACGCGGGTCGAGATGTTCGACCTGTCGGGGCCGGTCGCGATCGGCGCGGACGTCGGCGGGACACTTGCCGCCCCGGTCATTCGCGGCGCCGTGCGGGCGACGGGCGCACGGATCGAGAGCGCGACGACCGGCACGGTCCTGACCGACGTGCAGGCGACGGGGCGTTTCGGCGGGTCGCGCCTGGTCATCGATCGCTTCGCCGCCAAGGCGGGGCGTGACGGGCGGGTCAGCGGCACGGGTCAATTCGAGTTTGCCGCCGCCAATGGCATCGGCCTCGACCTATCCCTTCAGGCGGATCGTGCCGCGATGATCGCCCGCGACGACATCGCCGCGACCGTGTCGGGGCCGCTGGCCATCCATTCCGATGGATCGGGGGGCACCATCTCGGGCGATGTGGTGCTCAACAGCAGCCGCTATCGCCTGGGCCGCGCGACGGCGGCGACGGCGGTGCCGCAGCTGAACATTCGCGAGATCAACATTCCCGGCGGCGGCGAGGAGGATGACGTGCCGGTCAAGCCCTGGACGCTGGCGATCCGTGCGCGGGCGCCGGGCGGGCTGCTCGTCACCGGACTGGGGCTGAACAGCGAATGGTCGGCCGACCTGAAGATCGGCGGCGAGCCCGCCAATCCGGCGATCACCGGCCAGGCGACGCTGATCCGCGGCGACTTCGACTTCGCCGGCCGCGACTTCGACCTGTCGCGCGGTATCATCCGTTTCGGCGGGGAGGTGCCCGCGAACCCCGCGCTCGACATCGCCGCCAACGCCAATGTTCAGGGGTTGAGCGCGACGATCCGCGTCACCGGCACCGCGCTGAAGCCCGAGATCGGCTTTTCCAGTACCCCCGCGCTGCCCAATGACGAACTGCTCTCGCGGCTGCTCTTCGGCACCTCGATCGCCAGCCTGTCCGCGCCCGAGGCGTTGCAGCTGGCCGCCGCCGTCGCCGCGCTGCAGGACGGCGGCAACGGGCTGAACCCGATCAACGCGGTGCGGCGGGCGGCGGGGCTGGACCGGCTGCGCGTGTTGCCCGCCGATGTGCAGCAGGGGCGCGGCACCTCGGTCGCCGCGGGCAAGTACATCACGCGCCGGCTCTATGCCGAGATCATCACCGACGGACAGGGCTACAGCGCGACCCAGGTCGAGTTCCAGGTGACCCGCTGGCTGTCGCTGCTCTCCAGCATCTCCACCCTGGGGCGACAGAGCCTGAACGTGCGGATATCGAGGGACTATTGAGGCGTTGGCGCCAGCCGGACGATCCCGAACAGCATAAGGAGCGACAGCCATGGAAAAGACCGCCTTCATCGAGCGGACCGGCGGGCCCGAGGTCATTCAGTGGCGTGACGCCGACCTGCCGCCGCCGGGGGCGGGGGAGGTGCGGATGCGGCACCATGCGGTCGGCTTGAACTATATCGACACCTATCACCGCAGCGGCCTGTACCCGATCGACCTGCCCGGCGGCCTGGGATCGGAAGCGGCGGGTGTGGTCGAGGCGGTCGGCGAGGGCGTGACGGCGTTCAAGGTCGGCGACCGGGTGGGCGTGTTCGGCCCGGCGCGCGGCGCTTACGCCACCGCGCGCAACGTGTCGGCGGATCTGCTCGTGCCGTTGCCCGACGGCGTTGACGACCGGACGGCGGCGGCGATTCTGCTGAAGGGCACGACCACCGCCTTCCTGATCGAGGATTGCGCGAAGGTCGAGGCCGGCTGGACGGTTCTGGTCCACGCGGCGGCCGGCGGGGTCGGCCATCTGGCGGTCGGCTGGTTGAAGGCGATCGGCGCGACCGTGATCGGTACGGTGGGCAGCAAGGCCAAGGCCGAGCGCGCCCGCGCCGCCGGTGCCGATCACGTCATTCTCAACCGCACCGAGGATGTGGCGGCGCGGGTGCGCGAGATCACCAGCGGCGCGGGCGTGCCGGTGGTGCTGGACGGCGTGGGCAGGGCGACCTGGGACGCCTCGCTGGACAGTACGGCCCGGCGTGGGTTGGTCGTCAGCTTCGGCAACGCCTCGGGCCCGGTCGATGGCGTCAATCTGGGCATATTGGCGGCCAAGGGCTCGCTGTTCGTCACCCGTCCGACCCTGTTCGATTATGCGGTGACCGCGCAGGACAAGAGGCGCCTGGCCGAACGCGTGTTCGCGATGCTCGCCAAGGGCGCGATCGCGCCGGAGATCGGGCAGGAATTCGCCCTGACCGATGCCGCCGAGGCGCACCGCGCGATCGAGGCGGGCGAGACGGTGGGGAGCACGGTCCTCACGCCGTGAGGGTGGAGGCGTGGGCTTCGACTTCGCTCAGCCTGAACGGAAGTTAGGGAGGACCAAACCGCAAACGCCGTTCAGCCTGAGCGAAGTCGAAGGCCAAGGAATACGCCCCGCCCCGAAACCCAGCTAACCTTACCCCGATACCAGCAACCGGAGACCTGAATGATCGCGCTCCTCCCGCTCGCCCTGCTTGCCGTCCAAGCAGCGCCCGCGACGCCACCGGCCACCGCAGCGACCGAGGCGCCCAAGCCCGTCATGGTCCGCGTTGCGATGCAGACCAGCCTCGGCCCCGTCGTGATCGACCTGGACCGTACCCATGCGCCGATCACGACCGCCAACTTCCTGCGCTATGTCGACCAGCATCGGCTCGACGGCGTCACCTTCTACCGTTCGGTCCGCGTCGCGCCCGATTTCGGCTTCGTCCAGTTCGGCATCCAGAACGAACCCAAGCGTATCCTGCCCCCCATCGCGCATGAGCCGACGACGAAGACCGGCATCAAGCACATGGACGGCACCATCTCGATCGCGCGGCTGGCCCCCGGTTCGGCGCGTGGTGACTTCACCATCATGGTCGGCGACCAGCCTTCGCTCGATGCCGATCCGTCGAAGCCGGGCGACAATCTGGGCTATGCCGCCTTCGGCCATGTCGTCGAGGGGATGGACGTGATCCACAAGATCCTCGACCAGCCCGCCGATCCCGCCAAGGGGCCGTTCAAGGGGGAGATGCTGGCCGCGCCGGTGAAGATCCTGTCGGCCAAGCGGGTCTCGGCGCCGCGCTGAGGGAAAGGTCGCGGCGGCATGGGGCCGCCGCGAACCGGCAGCAGAAGTGGAAGTGCAGGGTGGTGATGACCGTGTGGCCTACAACGAAG